>CAZNYE010000472.1:0-9339 GCA_964577185.1 uncultured Pseudomonadales bacterium
CTTTGATTCCTTGTTCTTCTGCCACAACCGCTAGGCGTTTCAGGTAGTCGGCGAAGCCCACGAGCACCGTGACCTTGAAATCACGCATGATCTCCACTTGTCGAACCGAACGGGTTTCGATGCCTGTCCCTGCGGACAGGAAGAGGGCATTGGTCCAATGCAGGAAGGCTTCGCGTACGTAGTGGCCACCATTGATCAGGCCGTGTCCATAGACGGAATGCACCACATCGCCCGTACCCACGCCCTGCATTGAAAATATCCTGCCGAGCAAGAGATTTTGCACTTCTCGCGATTTGGCTCCGAAGAGCAGCACCTGGGGTGTGCCGGTCGTGCCGCTCGTCGTGTGCAGGATCACCGGGCCGCGTGATTCATCGGATAGCTCGAATCCACCAAAATCCCCGAGCGGTGGATGGGCATGAATACTCTCCATGAGATCCGTCTTGTCGAACACAGGTAGGGTGGCTAAGTCTTCAAGGCCGTGAATGTCGCCCGGTTCTATGCCATGTCCGCGCCAAAGCCGCTGATAGAAGCCCGTTTGCCAGGCGCGCTTCAAGCAGCTACGAAAGAGCCGGTCCTGGTGTGTAAAGAGTTCGTCCCGGCTCAATTTCCGAACCAGTCTGGTGAAGTCATCGCCGATTGGATGATCCGCTAGGAGTTGGTCGGTATCTATGGCTTGCAGATAGTGAAGCATGCTGTTGTACGCCTAACGAACTTCGACAAAATCAAGCAGCACGCGACTGTCCTGGCATCGCCAAAGGTCTCCGGTCAGCGACAAGAGCCCTTCCGCTTGCGCTGCGTCGCCACCTGCCGATAGCAGGCACTCAGCGATCTTTTCCTCGCGCGCTTTTACAGTCATTGGGTGTTGCGGCGACCCAAGGAGGTGCTCGACCGTGACCTGCAATTGCCGGCCATCTTGGAAGGCAGCGGTCAGCTCTTGCGGTGTGAAGCAGGAGGGGTCGCTTGTATCGTTGCTGCGCACCCGAATTCTGTCCGCGAGTAGCAGCGTTTCCTGCTCGTTGAAGCGTTCGCAAGAAAAACCTGAAAGCGGCACCCGACCTTCTTGCAAGGCCAAGGCGGCTACGTAGGGAAAGCAGAGGCGCGCATAGTTGGCATTCATGTCAGGGTGGGCGGGGCGATTGACCAGGTGATTGATGAGCGGCGGCGCTAGGAGCTCGGCTGACGCGAGGTTTTCGGCCGACAGACCACGGACACGCATGGCAAGCATGGCTTCTATGCCGCCGTGTGTGGCACGGCCGCTAGGAAAGGGTTTGAGACTGAGTTCCGTGACCCGCCATGGATTGGAGAGGCGTTCCATGAGCCCATGGGTAGAGACCTTGGATTCAAACATTGAGAGATAGCCAAATCGGCCTTCAACCGCGTGACTGACGGACGGGATGCCTGTTTCAGCGAGGTCGGCGGCGATGAGTCCGGAACGGGCGGCCGCGGCCATTTGTATGGGGAGCGTCGGCATGCCCTCCTCGTGCGCTTGCATGGTGCCTGATGCCTGGGCAAGCGCGTATCCGAAGGCCCGGTGCGTCATCTGCTCATCAAATCCTCTGAGCGAGGCGATGGCAGCCGCGGCACCAAACACGCCGGTCGTCGCGGGTCGGAAGAATTCAAGGGGTGATTCGGCGGCCACGCCGAGCGTGGTGGCGACCTCAATGCCCACCACGAGCGCCGTCAGGAATTCCGCGCCAGGGACAGGACTATTTCTCGAATCCACCTCAGCCAAGAGCGCCGCAAGTGGCGACGTGGCGACATGCGCCACGGCCCCCTCGTGCACAGCATCATATTCGAGACAGTGGAATTGAAAGGCGTTCATGTACGCAGCCGAGGCGGCAGGAAGGCGGTCCTTACTCGCAATCAGGCGGCAATTGCCACCGCTACCCCAAGGAATCACCGCGGCGAGCAATGCGTCTCGAAAGGGACTGTTCCTACCAGCGAGGCCGATGGCGATACTGTCGGCCAGCACGGTCTGCGCGGTCTTGAGAGCTGCCTCCGGCATGTCCGCTGGTGAAGTCTCGCAGACCAGTGAAACCAGGCCTGCTTGAAGGGATTCAAATGGCATTGCGTGCCTTGAGCACTTGGATGCTTGCCTCGTCAATCCCGACCTCGTGCGCGAGTTCCTCCGAGTGTTCTCCATACCCGGGAAGCTGAAGCCTGGCTCGCCCCGGTTCCCCCGCGAACTTTAGGGGTATGCCTATGTGTGGATTGCCGGCCGCGTCTGTGAGACGCATTTCGCGGTGACGGGTATGCGCATCGCTGAAGGCTTCCTTGAGAGACCTGACCGGCGCCCAGCAACAGTCAACTGCGCTCAAAAAGGCTTGCCAATGCGCGAGGGTGTTCGACTTGAAAGTGTCGCGGAAGAACGCTTTGAGAGGATCTTGCTCAGCACCGGGCTCGATTTTCGCGTAGGGCAGGAATTCCGGATGTCCAAGAGCCCTGAGCAGATTCTCGGCGAACTTCACTTCGGATCCACCGATTACGAGGAATTGACCATCCGAGGTTTCATAGATGCTGTTCATGGCAGCACCACCGAAAGAGCGCATGGTTTTTGGCTGCGGATGGGCATCATCGGCGAACACTGGACCAGTGACGTTCGGTGTCCAGGCGAGCAGGGCGTCGTACATGGAGAGGTCTATGTATTCGCCCTGACCTGTGGTGTGGCGCCTCAGGAGCGACATGAGGATGGCGCTCATAGCCATCAGCGAGGAGATGGCGTCGGCGCTCGGCATATTGGGTGCCGAGGGTTTGCCATCCTCAAGGCCCAATCCCAAAGCGAGCGTTCCGGCAAGTGCCTGTATGGCCAGATCGTGTGCTGGCCGGTCACGCAATGGTCCGTCCTGGCCGAAGGCGGAGATCGAGCAATAGACCAGTCCGGGATGTATCTCCTTGAGGCGGGGATAGTCGATTCCAAGGCGTGCCACAACACCCGGACGGAAGGCTTCGATCAACACATCGGCCGAGGCGACAAGCTCATAGAAGAACGCGAGGGCTTCCTCATCCTTGAGGTTGATCTTGAGACTGCGCTTTCCGCGAGCAATGTTCCTGAACCAAACGGAGACGCCGTCCTTTGTTCTATAGCCAATTTCGCGCGTGGGTTCGCCAATCCCATTTGCCGGTTCCACCATGATGACATCCGCGCCATGGTCGGCCAGCATCATGGAGAGGTGTGGGCCAGGCAGGAACGCGGAGAGATCCAGGACCCGGATACCTTCAAGTTTCATCCATGGACTCCTAGGGAAATTCGTGGTCCTGTTCACCAATGTTGGGGGCGCGACTTGAGGCTGGACGATCCCCATTGATGCGCATCGGGCAAGACAAGAGACGAAGCCCCTGCGGCTTGGCCTCGTGCTCGACGGTCGAAATCATCCCGATTTCTTTTGCGAAAGGATTGTCGAGGGCGGCGGCCAGTCCATAGACCGGCGCGACCGGAACTTTTCCAGAAAGCTGCGCCACCCAATCGGCGGTTGTTTGTTCGGCTAAATGATCGTCAATGAGCTCCTGAAGGGTCTCGCGGTTCTCCAATCGCCGCGATGGTGATTCAAACCTAGCGTCGGTGACCCACTCCGGATGATCGAGTTCTTGGCAAAAGGTCAGCCAGAACTTGGGTGTCTGGCACATGACGAACAGCCAGCCATCCGCCGTTCGGAACAATTGGCTGGGGATCACGCTGGGATGCGAGGAGCGAGACAACCGGATGGTTTCGAAGCCTTCATTCAAGTACCAAACGGCGGGATACGAGAGCTGGTGCAGGGCAGTGTCATAGAGCGCCACATCTATGTCACAACCCTTGCCTGTGGACCGCGCCTTCATCACAGCGGATACCAGCCCAAGCGCCATCATGGTACCGGTATGAAAATCCACCATTGACAGGCCGAAGCGGGCTGGCGGTCCATCGGGTTCGCCGGTCAAGCTTAAGAATCCGCACTCCGCCTGCATCAGATAGTCGTATCCAGGCCAGCTCGCCCGCTCGTTGTCGCGCCCATAGGCGGAAAGATGAGCGCACACAAGACGTTCGTTGACCTCTTTCAGATCCTCATATCGAAGTCCCAGCTTTGCCGGTTGATCGCCGCGCAAATTATTGGCAAGCGCATCGGCGTCTCGCAGCAGACGGTGGAAGCGATCTTTACCTTCGGTTGACTTGAGGTCAAGGGCGATGCTCTTCTTATTGGCATTCAACGACTGAAAGAACTCGCTGTCCTCGTCGCCGAGCCGATAGGGCCCCACGAGGCGTGAAATATCGCCACCAGTCGCAGCGTTTTCCACCTTGATGACTTCGGCGCCGAGGTGGGCAAGTAATCCCGTACCGTAGGGCCCAGCGCCGTAGGCCTCGACGCTCAGGATTCTCAAGCCTTCAAGTGGACACATGGGTCTCTCTACAGGGGGTTGCGTGCGATGAGTTGTCGGGCGATAACGATGCGCTGCATCTCGTTGGTGCCTTCGCCGATGCACATGAGCGGGGCTTCCCGATACAGGCGTTCGATGGGGTATTCCTTGGAGTAGCCGTAGCCTCCGTGCACCCGCATGGCTTCCAAGGCGTTGCTCACGGCGGCTTCGGAAGCGAAATACTTGGCCATACCCGCTTCCATATCGCAGCGTCGCCCGGCATCGTAAGCCTCTGCCGCATCGAGCGTCAGCAGTTCGGCCGCGCGGGTACGGGTCGCCATCTCCCCCAATTTAAGCTGAATCGCCTGATGCTCGGCAATGGGTTTGCCGAAGGTGTGTCGTTGCTGGGCATAGGCTACGGCTTCGCGCAATGCTCTTTGCGCTATGCCGACGGAACGCGAAGCGACATTGATGCGCCCCAATTCGAGTCCGCCGACTGCCATGTAGAAGCCTTTGCCTTCCTCTGTGCCAATCAAGTGGCGCGCGGCGTCAAGTCGATAGTCTTGAAAGATGAGTTCAGCGGAATCTATGCCCTTGTAGCCCAGCTTCTCAAGCTTCTCGCCCGTGTCAAACCCGCTGTATTGTTCCCCTGAATCTGGATCCCACTTGGGGGCGATGAACATGCTCATGCCGCGCCTAGGAGGGTCGGCCTTCTCATCAGTCTTGACCAGCAGGGCGACGGCCCCGCCTTCGATGCCGTTGGAAATCCAAGTCTTGGTGCCGTTGATTACATAGTGCCCGTCTTCAAGCCTCGCGCGAGTTCGTATGCCTTGGAGGTCCGTCCCGGCATTGGGTTCTGTGAGTGCCAGCGCTCCGCGTATCTCACCGCTCGTAAAGCGCGGCAGCCAATAGTCCTTCTGCGCCTCGGTGCCGAATTTCTCGACAATCATCGCCATCATCAGATGGGAATTGAAGATGCCGGTGAGCGACATCCATTCCGCTGAGATCAGCGTGACAATCTTGGAGTAAGTGGTGGCGGAGAGCCCGAGCCCCCCATATTCGGGAGAAATGGTTGCGCCGAATAGACCAAAGGTCTTCATTTGCTCAACCATCTCGTGCGGGTAGATGTCGTCCCGCTCCATTTCCATGACCTTGGGCGCGACCTCCTTTTGCACCCAGCGCTCGATTGTTTCAAGGATGGCTTGTTCTTCGCTGCTAGAGTAGTGAGGTTGGGTCATTGTGCTTACGCCCTTTCCAATTCTATAAAGGCCTTCGCGATCTCGATGCGCTGTGCCACCCACAGGTCGTCACGTGTGGCCACATGGTCAAGCACGCGTTTGAGCGCACCAATGCGACCAGGCCGCCCAATGATCCTGAGGTGCAGGCCCACCGAGAGCATTCTCGGGCCAAATTCTTTGGATTCCTCGGCTAGCCAGTCAATGCTGTCGATGAGATACTCGGCCCAGGTGACAGGCGAAAGGGAGGGCGAGGTCCAGAACTTCATGTCATTGGTATCAAGTGCATAGGGCACGATCAGCATTCGTTCAGTTCGGTCTTGGCCCATATCCACCTCATCCCAGAAGGGGAGATCACCCGAATAGTCGTCCATGTGATAAGAAAACCCTTCTTCGATGAGCAGCTTGCGCGTGTTTTCGGTATGCAAATAACGTGAGAGCCAGCCGAGCGGGCGCGTGCCGGTGAGGGATTCGATGCTGTCCCGTGCTTTGCGGATGAATTCGCGCTCCTCTGCTTCTCCCATTCGAAACTGATGCACCCATCTGTAGCCATGGCAAGCGATTTCGTGGCCACCGGCAAGGATGGGAGGTAGGAGATCTGGTGCCCTTTCAAGCGCCAGGGCGGCTGCTGTGATAGTGACCGGAAGTCCTCGCTCTTGGAGCAGGCGGAAAACCCTCGGCGCGCCGGCGTTGATGCCGTAGCGATAGTTGCTTTCATTGCCATGCACACGCATGGGGTCGCGTGGAGAGGCGGACAATTCATCAACTGGTTCGGGCCTGGCATCGCCATCGCGGACGTTCATTTCCGCGCCTTCTTCGAGATTGACCACGATCGAGAGCGCAAGACGCGTGCCGTTGGGCCAAGTACAATCCTTCGCCAGGCTGTTCATCTTCGCGGCAGATCCATGCGCATGCTAAAGCCTAATGATATATTAATATGTCATTAAAGTATGAACTATCAAATGAAGTATCAAATGAAACATCAGAGGCGACACGAGGGACAATTTCCTGCGTGCCTCTTGGTGATTGAATGATATGAGTGGCGATATACACAGCGGCCCTCCCGACTACAGACATGTTGGTCGCCATGAGGTGTTCCCTGAGACTGATCACGATCAAACGGAACGATACAACTTTCTGGCGCATTTGAATCGTCATTTGGCGACGCACGTCATGCCTGGGGTTGCCGAATCCTATAGGACTCGCGTTGAACCCGCGTTCATTGAGCGTGAAGGAAAACCACCTGAGCACCGTCATGAGGTGCGCAAGGCGCTGCTGGAGGACCCCATATTTCAAACTTGGAGTGCGCTACGTCGCAACACCATGGAAATGCGTCAGCAGGCCGGCCGCTCGGTCGTGCTCACTCAGATTGGTAGTCTGATTGAAGGAAGCCGGAACCTTATTTCCAAGGATCGCCTCATACTCAAGGATAACTTTCAAGTGCCATCCCATCTCACGGCCGTGGACCATCACTGCATGCCGGGCAGCTACTACCATGAATTGGTGCCGGGCGATGTCAGTGGCGCCGCCAACTATGATTCGGGCATGTTCGTGACAACAGGCGGAGCACTTGGCCGCTTCACGGATGGTGGTGGCAAAGGTGTGGTGCGCTATGTCCGGCGCGAGTTTCCGGGTTTCTCACCCAAGCGCATACTCGATCTCGGCTGCGGTCTCGGTCACAACGTGCTGCCCATCGCCGAGGCCTTTCCCGATGCCGAGATCATCGCGGCGGATGCCGGTGCGCCCATGTTGCGCTACGGCGCCGCAAGGGCCGCGAGCATGGGCATCACCAATGTCACCTTTATGCAGGCAGACGTTGCTCACTTGGATGAATTCGAAGACGCAAGCTTCGATTGGATACAGAGCACCATGTTTCTACACGAAACGTCTTATAAGGCGCTTAAGCAGATCATGCGCGAGACCCGACGACTCATTGCGGCTCGAGGACTCGTGCTGCACATAGAGCAGCCGAGATATGGTGAGGACATGCCCGTCTTCGAGCAGGCCATGCGCGACTGGGATGCCTTCTATAACAACGAGCCGTTTTGGACAAAGCTGCACGAGATCAGCCTCGATGAATACATGCTGGATGCCGGATTCGAAGCGCGCGAACTCATTCACGGCAAAGTGGTGGTGGTGGTGGATCAGGGACTCTTCCCGTCGGCGGAAGAGGATGATGTGGAAGACTACGGCCGCAAACCGGCTTGGGAGATCACCGGAGCGCGCGTAGCTGCCTGAGCTAGGCCAAATGTCCTCATGACAAGCAACGCACAAGGGATTGATGCGCTCGCACTGGCGGGTGCCAAGGCCAAGGGGAAGCGCCCCTATTTTTTCAATGATCCAGACGTGGAACGGGTACTGGCGATCACCATGGCGGTGGCTGGCGAGTTGGCTGTGCTTCGCCAGCGGCTTGACAGCATCGAAATCCTGCTCGAGGAGCGCGGTAGCCTGACACGCAAGGATATAGAAGAATTTGTTCCCAATGCCGAGCAGCAGGAAGCGCGCTCGCGCTGGTACCAAGAATACCTTGCGCGCATATTGCGCATAGTGCAGCAGGAGCGCGAAGCCATGGCGAAATCTGCGGAAATCACTTCTGAAGAAGCCGGCAATCGGCTTGCGGAAGACTGAGCCCTGATCACATGCACGTCTTGCGCGCTGGCACGGCCTCGGTGGGCGATCTCGAAACGAGTGTTCGCAATTACTCTGATTGGCTCGATTACAGTGTGCTGGAAACTGGCCAGTTAGATTCGGAGCTTGCCAGCTCTTGGGGAACGCCGGCCATGGCGGGCGCGGCCTTTGCCGTGCTCGCTCCAGCCTCCGGAACCGATATATTCCTAAGGCTCGTAGAAGCGCCTCCTGTTCCGGATTTTGTGCCCTTAAGAACCTATGGTTGGGCGGCGCTCGAATTCTGTGTGACCGATGTGCTCGCGACCTTTGAGCGCGTGCGCTCCTCGCCCTTTGAAGTCATCGGCCCTCCGCGCAAGATTCCCGGCCTTGATGCCATACACCCCATGCAAGTTTTGGCTCCCGATGGTGAGGTGTGCTACTTCACCCAGATCAATAGCGATTTGCCTGAATTCAGATTGCCGAGGGCGCGCTCGCCCGTGGATCATCTCTTCATCAACGTGCTCGCCGCGTGCGATATGACCGCCACGCAGTCATGGCTGATCAACGGCCTAGGGCTGAGCCTGGGGCGGGAACACATGGAGATCGAATACACCATGCTCGCCAAGGCGTTCGGCACGCCACTCGATACGCGCTATGTGATTTCCACCATCACGCACGGGAGAGACGTCATTTTGGAAGTCGATCAGATGCCCCTTGAGGCGACTCCTCGACCAAGACATCAGGGGTTTCTGTCTCCAGGGATCAGCATCACCACGCTCAAGGTTTCTCAACTCGAGGCCATTCGTGTTCCCGGCATCGCGCCTGCGAGCAAACACGAAGGTGTCATCTATGCTGGGCAAAGGTCTCAGACTTTTGCCGATCCTGACGGCACGCTTTTCGAGCTTGTGGAAATGTCCACAGAGGCTGTCGATGGACGCTAATCCCTGCATCAGGCTCAAGCGCCAACCGCAAGGCGTGCCTGTGCCGGAGGACTTTGAGATCGGCGAGACGGAGGTGCCTTCAAACGGAGTGCAATGCCGCAGTCTCTATATTTCCCTCGACCCATATCTTCGCGGTCGCTTGAGTGGCAGGCACTTGACGGGCCCCATCTCCCCGGGAGATGTCATGACAAGTGAGATGGTGCTCGAAGTCACTGAATCGCGTCATG
>CAZNYE010000473.1:0-3279 GCA_964577185.1 uncultured Pseudomonadales bacterium
GTGCCCGCATCGTAGGGGTAGAGGTCCACTTCGACCTTGTTCTTCCATCCGTTGTCGTAGAGCGAGAGACTGCTTACGCCGACGAACCAGTCGGGCGTGGGCGCGATCATTGACATGACCGTCACCAAGGGGTGGCTTTGCCTGATGGTGAAATTGGTGGAGACGGTGTCTTTCGGGCGGATGAAACTCGACCCCGCCGTTATGGTGGTGTCGGTGTTTGAGTTACCCCGGATCTCTCGCAGGAAAGTGCCTGTGCTGCCGGTCTCCGCGACCTCCTCAACGCCCGCACTCGCGGTGCCGCCGACTTTCCACAGGGTGGTGCTCGAATTGTGCGTGGCGCCGACGACTTGGGTGAAATGTGCACCGCCCGGCAAGGCGTCGGCAGTGATGTCGTCGTCGGTCCAAAGACCCTTGAAGGTCATCTTGTATTGCACTGATTGGGCGTGCGTAAAGGATGCCAAGGGCAGACACGCGATCAATAGCAGTGCCAGCGACGATGCAAGTGTTGGTTTGATCATGTTCATTCTAGTTCTGTCAATTGAAAGTGGGTGTCAGTCTACCCGCGACCGATCGCAGAGCCGCACCGGGCCAGCGAAGTAAGGTCGGCCACTCGCTCATCTCGGCTGGTAGCCACGCATTCCCAACCACCCCAGCGCGTAGCACACTGTCGGCAGGCCAACAATCAGATAGCGCAGCCCCTGAATCTCGTCCCCTGTGTTCACGGCTTCGGGGGCTGGATCGAAGCCGATCAGTGCGAGCACCGAGAAGGTCGCGCCGACGGCGAGCGCGCCAGCCACCTTGCTCGTCGTCTGCAACACGGCGATGTAGCTTCCGGTCCGGTTCTTGATGGTGCCGCGAATGGAGATATCCTTGAGGTCCGCGATCATCGCCTGCGGAAGAAAACTCGCCACGCCATGATTGGACCCAAGCAGCACGAAGCATATCAAGGCGGCTGGCAGATTCTCGGCTGGTATGAACAGAAAGATCGGCAGCACGCATAGCTGCACGAGGAACGAGGCGCGATAGGCCTGGCTATTGCCGAACCTCCGGCGCGCATAGTGCCATGCGGGAAGAAACAGAAGCCCCGAAAACAGAAAGGGAATCAATGCGAAGGTCGCCCAGCTGCCGAGACTCAGGACATCCTCCACATAGAAGATCAACACGCTGGTTGTTGAGCCGAGCCCCAGCGACAGGCCAATGTTGCCGTACATCAGTGCGCGAAGCGATCTGTCCGACTTGAGAATCGTGAAAATATCGCTCCATTTGTGCTCGTTTCGTTCCGGCACGGCGGACTCCTGCTCGCCAGCCGACCAAAATACGACTCCAGTGAGAAGGATGAGCAGCACAATGCTAAAAAGACCAATGGCGCGCAGTCGATCACCCTCCTCGGAAGACGGCAGCATATCCGTGACCACCGGAATAAAGACCACGATCGCCGCACCCACGAGACTCGCCGCCTGGCGGAAGGCGGCAACACGCGCTCGCTCGTTGCTATGGGAGGACAGCTCGATCCCCCAGGAGATGTGCGAAATGAGCAGCAATGTCCAGCCGATATAGAGGACGACCATCCAGAAGGCAAAATACTCCCAGCCAATCCCTTCCGGCGGCATGAATACCCGGTAGACGCCAACCAACATGAACGGCAGCGACACCAGCAGCCAGAATCTGCGTCGCCACTTGGGAGGCCCGTAGCGGTCGGTCACCGGGCCAAGAATGGGATCGGTGACAATGTCCCAGAGTTTCGTCAGTCCAAACGCAATCCCGACCGTCGTCAGGCCGAGTCCCATCTCACCCGCGTAGAAGGCCGGGATGTATACAACCAAAGGCGCCAAACAGGTCGCCATGGGTATTTCCAGTGACACGAACGCAGCGAGCCGCGGGGAGGATAGACGGTTGGAATTGGAAGACATGCAGCGGGTCTCGTAGGGCGGTTCTTGCCCGGCGGGCGCAAATAAAGGCGCAATGGTAATGGGTTTGCGCGGCTGATGTGGGAATCTCTTCGCGTCGCGGTTGAGACGAAGCTTCTCGGAAACGACTCGCCCCCCTCGACGCCATAGGAACTGGCCGCTATGTCGCCCTGATGGTGTGCCCATCCATTCCATGCGCCCACAACCGGGGCGTTGTCCTAGAGTGTCAAGGCGGGCGAGTTGTTACGCTTCTCGTTCATCTCTCCGGGTTTCACGAATCGTCGGGTGGTTTTACCGTGCTTCTGTCCGCATCGATTTCGACACCGTAGACTTCGAGAATGCGTGCGAGTGCCATGTAATGACCCATGATGAGTATGGTCTCGGCAATTTCGGAAGCGTTCAGGTATTTCTGAACCCGTGTGACGCGGGCATCGGACGGACGCACGTTGCGTACAGTCTCGTCCACAAACGCAAGTACCGCTGCTTCCTTGTCCGACAAGCAATCACCGAGATTCGGCTGAAGCACGGCTTCGACCTTCGCTCCGTCCACGCCGAGCCGCTGGCTCAATGCCCGGTGCTGAAAGATCTCGTACTCGCATTCGGACAGATATCCCACACGCAGAATGATCAGTTCGCGCAGCTTGGCATCGTAGTCGCCACCGAAGAGAATCTCGGTGCCGAGCTTGCGATAAACCTCAAAGAGGTTGGGCGGAAGATGATAGGCGACGAGGTTGGCGTTGATCGGAAACTGCTGGTACTCGGTCTGCTGCTGAGGGGTCAGTGTTGGATAGGGGATTCTGGGCATGGAGCTGTCCTTGGGTGGATGTGTGGCGAATCTTGCGGAACGTGCCGTGCTCGGCAAGTCATTCTGCCGGTCGGGTGAGGGATACAAGGAAATCTATGAACACGCGCACCTTCTTCGGCAGATAGCGGGTCTGGGGAAAAAGCACCGAGACCTGCATGCTGCCGGTCTGATAGTCGGTCAGCAAGGGAACCACGTCCCCTCGTTCAAGATCCTTGCGAAACAGCCACCAGGTCGCATAGCCGATGCCAAGGCCGGACACCACGGATTCACGGTAGGCATCGCCGGAATCAATGCTGATATTGCTTTTGATGTCGATAATGTCATCCTCGCCGCTCGGCGATTTGAAGTGCCATTCATGGACATGCCCGTGCACCGAGACGCAGTTGTGTTCTCTGAGCTGCTTTGGGGTCTTGGGCGTACCGTGCGCCTCGAGATATCGAGGCGAAGCCACCGCGATAAAGGGGCTGTGCATCAGCACGCGCGAGACAAGCGAGGAATCCGATAGATGGCCAAAAATAACGGCCACGTCAACGCCTTCCTTCAGCATATCCGACGGTCCCTTGCTAT
>CAZNYE010000474.1:0-7647 GCA_964577185.1 uncultured Pseudomonadales bacterium
GATAGGTGGTGAGGAGCGCAAAGCGGGTGTCGGCGACCATGCCATCGAACACCCAATCGTCCGTGAGCTCATCGCCCGGTTGATGGTAGTTCTTGCGTGTGTATTCCTCGATTTGTGCCTTGCCCCAGCCCTCGGGCTTGCCGATGATTTCAACACCTCCATCAAGGTAGGCTCCCGGCACACCGATTTTGGCGAAGCTGAATTGATCCGATCTGTAGTAGTAGCCACGGTCCGGGAACTGATCTCCGTGCAGGCTTCTGCCGGTGTAGTCGGCAACGCTTTGAGTGACCGCATCGAGCGAGGACTTGCCGAGCCCTATGAAGATCATGTCACTCGCCTCACCCCAGATGTTGGCGCCGTCAAGATTCACATTGGCCGAGATGCGGCCGGGATGAAAGGTCGGGTGCTTCGCGTAGTACTTCGAACCCAAGAGTCCTTGCTCCTCGGCACCCACGAGCGCAAACACGATGGAACGTCTCGGCGGCGCGGGGAGACCTTTGAGCGCTTTTCCGATGGCCAGCACTTCGGCAACGCCGGTGGCGTTGTCCAGCGCTCCGTTATAGATGACATCCTCATCATCACTTCTCGGCTCTCCCTTGCCGAGATGATCAAGGTGCGCCGTGATCACCACGGCCTGCTCAGCAAGTTTCGGATCGCAACCCGGAATGACGCCAAGCACATTGGCGGTTTGCGCGCTTTCCAGTTCTGCGGTCATTTCAAGGCTTGTGCGAACGCCGAGGGACACGGGTGAAAAGTCGCGCGAGCGCGCTGACTCTCGAAGCGGATCGAAATCGTGACCGGCTGACTGAAACAGTCGTCGAGCGGCATCTTCTGTAAACCAGGCCGCGACCTCAATCTGTGGCTCTCCCTCTGCGGGAAGTTCGAACTGAGGGCCAGTCCATGAAGTCTCCACCACCTGCCAGGGATAGCCCGCCGAAGGGGTGGTATGAATCACGATCGCACCGGCAGCGCCGAGCTCTGCCGCAATCTCATACTTGTAGGTCCAGCGACCATAATAGAGACGTCGCTCGCCGGCAAAGAGTTCCGGATCCCACTCCGGGTCGTTGTTCAGCATCACAAGCACCTTGCCGCTGACATCCTCGGCCTTGTAATCATCCCAATCGTATTCTGGCGCCTGAATGCCGTAGCCCACGAACACCAGTTCCGCGTCTTCCAGCGAGGCTGAGGTTGACTGATTGGCGACGTTGGCGATGTACTCGCTACCAGGCTTGGCCGAGAATCCGCTCGCGAAAACCCAATCCCCCTGCACTTCGCTGGTGACCGCAACTAGGTCGAAGAACTGCTGGTAGTCTCCATTCGCTCCCGGCGCAATGCCATTCGCCGCTAATTCTGCGGTGACCCATTCCCTCGCCTTGCGGTCTCCCTCAGTCCCCGGGCCCCGCCCTTCATAGGCGTCACTTGATATCTCAGCGATCACTGACTTGAGATACTCCCCGGAAATCTGAGCGCTCGCCGCGTCAGCATGTAGCAGCGCCTCGTCTGGTGGCACCGGTCCGCATTGCACAGGCGCAAGGGCCTCAAATTCGCCGTTGACTTCTTGCCAAGCCCGCTCAATAGCGAATTCCCGCGTGACCAAGGGTACGGGACCGATTGTTAATGTCTGAAACCCCGCGTCGGCGCTGAGTTCGCCATTCGCAATGGTTTCTTCTAGCGACCAGTCATTCGCCTTGGCTTGCCTGCCAAGCCGAGCGAGGTCTTCCATGAATCCCTGAAATTCGACCAGACCGTCTCTCGTGGTTAAAGGGCCGTGACCCGGCACCACTTGATCAAATGGCAATTCAAGCACCTTATCCAAGGTCTCGCCCCACCCTTGGACAGTGCCTCCGGTTTCGAGATCTATGAATGGATAGAGTCGATTGAAGTGCAAATCCCCCATGTGAATTGTCCGGTCTTCTTTGAACAGGGCCACCAGGTCGCCGTCGGTATGGCCTCGTCCGGGCCAATGGAGCTCGATGGTCTTGTTGCCCAAACGAATGGTGTGCTGATCGAGAAACGTCTCATTGGGGAGCGTCTGGGCGGCTTCTCCCTGCCAGAAATCGGCATCGAGCGTTTCAAGGATATCCTTGGTGCGCGCCGTGGACACCACGCGCATGTTGGCACCGAACGCCGGATTGCCATGCGTGTGATCCGCATGCCAGTGGGTGTTGATGACGACTGCCACTTCTTCGCCGGTGAGTTCCTCGGCAAGCTCACGAATCGCCCGCCCCTGCATGACGAGTGTGAGGGTGTCGACTATGACCGCGCCCTCCCCTGTGGCGAGCACCGCCACGTTGCCACCCATGCCGTTATAGATCACATGCAGATCATCAGTGATACGCTCATGCTCGAACTCGTTCGCGAGACGCCAGAATAAGACTGCAATCACGACCCCCACAGCAACCAAAATACCGATCATCCAAACCAGTGTCTTCATTCCCCTGCTCATAGTTCCTTCTCCTCGTAGAATTGCGGCGCCAATCCCTAGCGCCGGTCAAATTCCAACTGCTGCCCCAGGCTCTCGGGCGCAAAACCTGTTTCGCTCCACGCCGTGACGCCGTTCACCCAAGTATGCAGTACGCGCCCGCGAAAGGTGATGCCAGCGAAGGGCGTCCAACCGCAGCGTGCGTGCACAGGTTCATTGTCCACTTCGGTCTGCGCATCCAGGGAAACCCTCACCAAGTCAGCATAGTAGCCTTCGCGCAGGTAGCCTCTCTCGCGCACGCCAAAGCGGAGTGCCGGCGCATGGCACATCTTATGCACCAGCTTTGGTAGATCGAGCCTTTCCGAACGAACCAGTTCGAGCCCTATAAGCAGACTGTGCTGCGCGAGCGGCAGACCGGCTGGCGTGTCGAGGTAGCCCCCCTGCTTCTCTTCCCAGGTGTGCGGCGCGTGGTCGGTGGCGATGATGTCGATTCGGTCTTCGGCGAGGGCTTGGATCAACGCCTCTTGATCTTCCTGTCGCTTAATGGACGGGTTGCACTTAATGAGCGAACCCTTGGTCTCGTACCAAGACTCATTGAAGAATAGGTGATGCCCGCAGACCTCCACGGTGATGCGCTTGTTCTCAATGGGTCCCACATCAAAGAGCTCGAGTTCTCGCGCGGTGGTGAGATGGAGCACATGCAAATTGGAACCGTGTTTGCTCGCCAGCTCCACGGCCAGAGACGAGGACTTGAAGCAGGCCTCGGCGGAGCGAATTCGGGCATGTTCGGAAAAGGGAATCTGGTCACCGTAGATCTCGCGGGCGCGCGCCTCGGCCGCTTCGATCATGGGCGTATCCTCGCAATGGGTCGTTATGACCAGATCGGTGCCGCCGAATATGCCGTCCAAGGTGTCTGGATCATTGACCAGCATGTTGCCTGTCGAAGCGCCCATGAACACCTTAACGCCGCACACCAAGTCATTGCCGATGCGCTTGATGCCTTCAAGATTGTCGTTGGTGGCACCGAAATAGAAGGCGTAATTGGCCATCGAATCGCGCGCGGCAATAGAGAGTTTGTGCCGCACGGCAGCCTCATCGATGGTTTGCGGACGACAATTGGGCATCTCCATGTAGCTGGTGATGCCGCCCGCCGCGGCGGCCCTAGATTCGGTGGCGATGCACCCCTTGTGCGTGAGTCCCGGCTCCCGAAAATGCACCTGATCGTCGATCACGCCGGGGATCAGCAAATCCCCGTCAAAGTCGATCTCCTCTGCATTGCTTGGCACCTGAAACCCACTGCCAAGTGCACGGATGCGCGCATCTTCAATGAGAAGGTCTCCTTCGAGAATCCCGCCCTCGTTGACCATGCGCGCATTTCTTAGACAAATGGCAGACATATGGGCTTACAAGAAGTGAAGGGTATGAGGATACCTCACCTACACCAGCCCCATGTAGCGGATGTCCTACAAGACACCGGGGTAATTTCTGCACCACGCCTTTTTGAATTCATGTTTGATAACTATCCTCAACTTACTTTCCAAACAGGGGTATACTCATGCAGGCAGAAGCTGAAACAATTCTCAAGATGTCCGAAACGCTCGAAGGCGCGAATTTCACGTCAGACCAATCAAAGGCGTTCATAGAGTCTGTCGCGCTGTCGATGAAGACCTTCGCTGTCACGCCCGAACTGCTCGACGGACGCCTTGATGAGCACAAGAAGCACACAGATGGACGGTTCGACGAGCAACGGAAACACTATGAAGGGCGCTTCGACGAGCAGAAGAAGCACTATGACAGGCGCATTGACGAGCAGCAAAAGCACAACGACCAGCGGTTCGACGACATCCAGGAGATGCAACGCAGCATGCTGCGCCATGTGCAGGGCCTCACGCTCGTAATGATCGCCGGACTCATGGGTGCGCTGGTGGCCTTCCTGACGTCTTAGACAGTCGGCCATTTTCGCCGGCGCAAAGAAAGGCGGCACCGTTTGATTCGACCGCGGGCCGGGCATGGAGTCTGCGCAGCAGAAACTATCGTTGGGTTGGCGTGACGTAATTCGAGCGTGATATGCCTGATATTGGCCTGCGCTTACTACTTTTTCCCAGATAACCCAACAATAGTTTCCGCTGGATGACACTTGAAGCGCCAGAATCCTTTCTGAGGCGCAGACTCCATGCCCGGCCCCTACGAATGCGCGATCGGCCATCTTGTAGGCTACGGGCATGCCCGTCCCGCACCGTTCCGACCCGCGAACCCTCCTCACTGATTCAGGTAGCATAGGCGGCTCTTGAGGTGCAGGAGGGGAGGTTCCGTGAACCCCTTTATCGAACGTCGGCAGGCGTTGTTGGCGAAGATGCCGCCGAACAGTCTTGCGGTGATTCCTGCTGCTCCGAGTCGCGTGAGGAGCCGCGATACCGACTATGTATTTCGGCAAAACAGCGACTTTCACTACCTCACGGGATTCGACGAGCCGGAAGCCCTGCTCATCCTTGAACGCGGAGTTCGCAAACGCCGCAGCCTGCTCTTTTGTCGTCCCAAGAATCAGCTCCGAGAACGCTGGGACGGCACACGGCTTGGTCCTTCCGGCGCCCCCGAACGACTAGGCGTAGACGCCGCCTATCCCGTCGGCCAGATCTCGCGCAGATTGCCGAAGCTCTTGCTTGACAAGGAGCGCTTGATCATGGAACTCGGCGAGTCCCAGGTTGAACGAGAAGTGCTTGGCCACCTCGGTGAAATCCGCATGAGCCGCGAGGCTCACCGCGCACCCAAGCGCCTCGACCTGCTCGGCCCCTTACTACACGAAATGCGCGCCGTCAAAACGAGCGAAGAGCTTGAGATCATGCGTGAAGCGGCCCGTATCAGCGTCGAAGCGCACCATCGCGCTATGAGGGCCGCGAAGCCAGGTCTCGGAGAATGGCTCCTAGAGGCCGAAATCGTCCACGAATTCATGCGTCGGGGCGCGCGTGCCCCCGCCTACACTTCAATCGTTGGAAGCGGGGCCAACGCCTGTGTCCTGCACTACGTGGAGAACTCAGCGGTCATGCAGGAAGGCGACCTCGTGCTCATAGACGCGGGTTGCGAGTACAGGCACTACGCCTCGGACATTACCCGCACCTTTCCGGTGAGCGGCACCTTTCGCGACGCACAGAAGGATGTCTATGAGATTGTCCTTGCCGCACAGCTTGCGGCAATCGACGAGTGCCAGCCTGGCAATGGCCTCGATGCTCCGCACAAGGCGGCGGTTCGGGAAGTCACCAAGGGCCTCATGGAGCTCGGATTGATTCAAGGCGAACTTGACACGCTGCTTGAGGAAAAGGCCCATGAACCCTACTTCATGCATGGCACTTCACACTTTCTTGGACTCGATGTGCACGATGTCGGCGCACGCAAGCGGGGGAAGGATTGGAGGCGCTTGGAACCGGGCATGGTGCTGACGGTCGAGCCGGGGATTTACATGATGGATGATCAGGTGCCTGACAAGTATCGCGATATTGGCATACGGATCGAAGACGATGTGCTGATCACCGAGTCCGGGCATGAGGTCTTGACGCAAGGCGCGGTCAAGACTGTCGCGGACATCGAGGCGTTGATGAGTGGCTGAGCCACGTTTCGACATAGTCGTGGTGGGCGGCGGGTTGGTGGGGTCTGCTGCGGCCCTTGGCTTGAATCAGAAGGGCTACTCCGTGGGGCTGTTGGAGCGGTCGGAGCCCCAAGAACTCAAGGGGCGGCTTGGATTCGACCCAAGAATGCTTGCGCTTGCGCCCAAATGGAAGACTTTTATCGAAACCCTTGGCGAAGGCGCCTGGAACCATCAGGGTGAGTTTGAGCACCTTGTGGCATGGGAGGAGTTGGGCACCGCCGAGGTTTCCTTCAGCGCTGAGGAAGCCAATATCGAGCGTCTGGCTTTCATGGCCTCCATGAGCGACCTGCAAACCCGCCTCTGGAAACAAGTCCTTGCCTCGAACATTCACATCCTCCTTGGCGAGGAGATTGACGATGTCAATGTGGGTGTCGATTGCGTGACCCTCAGTGGGACGACGCAACCCCAAGCCAGCTTGCTCATAGGTGCCGATGGTGCGAGTTCACGCGTCCGAGACCTGCTGCAGTTGGACCGAAAAGTACGCCCCACAGGCCAGTCGGCCATAGTCACCGTCGTCCAAGTGAGTGAGCACCACGCGAACACTGCCTATCAGCGATTCCTGCGGGACGGCCCGCTCGCCTTGCTGCCGCTGGCAACACAGGAAAACGAGCACTATGTTTCAATCGTCTGGTCTCAGTCTTCAAGGGAGGCCGAGAGGCGCGCCGCATTGGATGAAGCTTCCTTTTGCGAGGAACTCTCCCTAGCAAGCGAGCGCAGACTTGGGAAAGTGCTCCGCTGCGATGATCGCTACAACCTGCCGCTCGAACAGCAGGTCACAGAGAGTTTTGCCCCAGGCTCTCGCACCCTGCTCCTTGGCGACTCGGCGCGGGTGATTCACCCGCTCGCGGGACAAGGCGCGAATCTCGGGCTCGAAGACGTTGAGGCCGTGCTCGACGTACTCAAGTCGCATCCAGACGATCCGGGAGTCGATGACCTTTGGCGACACTTCAATCAAGTCCGCCTCATACGCTCCAAGTCCATGGTGGCTGCCATGGAGATCTTCCGACGAGTGTATGCCGTCAAGGATCCAACCTTCGGCTGGCTACGCAATCTCGGTGTGCGATTCGTTGACCGTACTGAACTCATCAAGCAGATGTTGTTGCGCGAAGCCTTGGGCGACAGTCTCTTGCTGCGCATCGCCGAGAGGAGCAAATGGGCGAGTTAAAGCGGACACCGCTGTATCAGTCTCAACTGGAAGCCGGTGCCAAAATGGTGCCTTTCGCGGGCTGGCAGATGCCCTTGCACTTTGGTTCGCAGCTCGCTGAACATCAGTCCGTGCGCAATGCCGCTGGTGTGTTCGATGTTTCACACATGACCCAGGTGGATGTGGTCGGTGAAGAAGCCGAGAACTTCCTGCGCTATCTGTTGGTTGGTGATGTGGCCGCCCTCGAACCGGGCCGCGCGCTTTACAGCCTCGCACTCAACGAGTCCGCGGGCATATTGGATGACCTGATGGTCTATCGTGTGCGAGATACCTTCAGGATCGTGTTCAACGCTTCCACGCGTGACAAGCTCGCGAATTGGTTGGAAGTCCGAGGCAAGCGATTCGCTGCCGACGTGCTTTTTCGCGATGACTTGGCAATGC
>CAZNYE010000475.1:0-5755 GCA_964577185.1 uncultured Pseudomonadales bacterium
GTGCCATTCTGATTGGGAAACAGCTTGACTTTTGTCGCGCTTGGCGCAACCAAACGGAAGTCACGGTGCGCGGCAGCCATTTCATTCAAGAAGATTCCGCCGACGAGATTGGGCGTGCCTTGAGAAACTGGCTTATCAAGATAGGGTGAGCCACTTTCTCTGCGATCAACATTTGCGAGACCTCGTCTCGAAGCGCCTCGCTGCCTTCAATACCCACCTTGAAGTGCTTGAGGGCAAGCATAGCGCGGTCGCCGTTGCGGTGACGGATGCGGGGCATGGGGGTCAAGTATCTGGCCTTGAATCCCGCGCGCAATGGAGTGATAGTGCGGCCCTAATCTTGACGCGTCGCGCCAGTAGTCTACGTAGTCATGCAGGACAGTGGGCCTTTCCGGGTGGTCGCATGGATGCCGGTGAGACACCGGAGGAAACTGCCCTTCGTGAAATGCGCGAGGAGATTCATCTGGATCTCGGCTCCGGTGATGTGCTTGGAAGGCTCGATGACTTCGCGACTCGATCCGGCTATGTCATCACACCGGTGGTAGTGTGGGCCGGCCCTCGGAAAGAACTCATCGCCAATCCACATGAAGTGGCGTCGATCCACCGAATACCCCTGTCTGAACTGATGCGCGAAGACGCGCCCCTGCTGACCCAGATTCCCGAGAACGACCATCCGGTGCTGCGAATGCCCATTGGAGAGTCCTGGATTGCGGCGCCAAGCGCAGCGCTGCTCTATCAGTTTCGTGAAGTCTGTCTGTTTGGCCGCGAGACGCGGGTCGCCCATTTCGAGCAACCCTATTTCGCGTGGCGTTGACCTTCAAGCCGGATATTCAATCTATACACAGCCTCAATCAGACGATATCCCCGTTCGATGTCAAGCACTCAACACAGCCTTCCAACTCAAACGCTGTATGGACCGGAGACGATGTGCCAGCCCGTCGGTCGTAAGAGGGTTCGATCGCAGAGACTTCCTGCTACCATAGCGCCTCTTTTTGATCGGAGTACTCCATTGACGATTCAAGTAGGTGACCAAATTCCTGAAGTCGGGCTCACTGTCATGATCGACGGCAAGCCCAGACCTCAATCCAAAGACGTGCTTTTTGGCGGCAAGAAGGTAGTGTTGTTTGCTGTTCCGGGGGCCTTCACCCCCACCTGCACCATGGACCATCTTCCCGGCTTCGTCGTGAAGGCTGACGAAATTCTTGAGAGAGGGGTGGACAGCATCATTTGCCTGTCAGTGAATGATGTGTTTGTCATGGATGCCTGGGGCAAGGACAAGAATGCCGACGCGCTGGTCATGGCGGCAGACGGCAACGGTGAGTTCACCAAGGCTGTGGGACTTGAACTCGACGCGTCAGGCTTTGGCATGGGAGTCCGTTCACAGCGCTACGCCATGGTGGTCGACGATGGCGTGGTATCGGCCCTACAAGTTGAGGCGCCCGGCAAGTTTGAAGTGAGTTCGGCGGAGGCGGTGCTAGCTGCATTGTAGGGGCGCCCGCCGTCAACTAGGCTCAGAGCGTGCTTAAGCGATCCAAGGTCCAATAGGCGGACACAACACCCATCGCGAAGATCGGTAGTGCGCGTACCAAATTTGGCAGTTTTTCTATTGGTTTAGCCAAGAAAAGATAGAGTCCGAGCACACAAGCGATCACGCCAAGCTGGCCGGCCTCTATGCCAAGGTTAAAGAGGAGTAGGGCGAATCCAATCTGGTTCTGTGGTAGTCCTATGTCGGCGAGTGCGCCCGCAAACCCGAAACCATGCAAGAGGCCGAAGGCGAATGCCATCTGCCAGGGTTTGCGCGCGATGAATCCGCTTCTCTCTGGGTCGCGCGCGACCTCGTAGGCGAGCAGCAGAATGCTCATGGCGATCACTGTTTCCACGGGTGCCTGAGGCAGTTTGGCGTGCCCTAGGACGGCGAGTGCCAGGGTAATACTGTGCGCGAGCGTGAAACTTGTGACCGTGGCGGCGAGCCGGAGCACCACACCTCTCTCAAGGCGGCGATTGCGCGCATCGTTCGGCCTCGCATTGAGTGAAGGCACTATGAGAAACACGAGTCCGAGCACGAACAACAAGTGGTCTATGCCAAAGAGCATGTGGGTGACGCCGAGTTGAAAATAGGCAGGCACGCCTATGGATTGGTTGACTGGTATTGGGACACTTGGTTCCGAGGCCGTCAGCAGCGCTTCAAATCTCCCGTGATCAGCAAAGTGCACGCGTAGAAGGGTGTCGGTGAGCGTGGCGCTGAGCCCTTCAATTTCGACCGGCTGCCCTCTGAGGCCCTGTGCACACCTGAGTGTCCCCTCGTAGCTGAAGGCGCTTGGCAGCATTTGTGGGAGGGCATTTTCGGTGTACGCGCAGACCTCGGAGAACTTGGGAGACAGCCTCAAGGTGAGGTTTCCGGTCCTTGGGAGTTTCCAGAGTGTGCGAAACTCCGTGCCTCCTGTGTCTTTGACTTCGACGACTTCAAGTAGTGCCGGTCGCACCTCGTGAGCATGGATTGGCGTGAGCGGGAGTAGACAGCAAGTCAGTGCGAGGCCCAGGCGACAGGCCATCGCGACGAAATTCACCAAACCGTGCAGTTTCAGTGAAGGTCTAACTCCGACTGTCGCCACAGATGTCAGCATGGTGTTCACAACTTGGTAGATTGATCAAGATTCGTTTCGTCAGGTGTCTCAGTCACCCGGTACTTCTGTTTGAGTCGTTCAATGAAGGCTTGATTGGCCGCCTCTCGCTGCGCCCGCTGATAGTCCCGTCCGATGCTTTCAAGGACCTCATCAAACTTAGGACTGGTTCCGGAATCGCGATTCTCAATCCAGACAAAATGGAATCCATAGGCTGATTCAATAGGTTCCGACCATTGGTGGACAGGCAAGGACTCGAGCGCCTGCACAAAGGCAGAGCCCAAGTCGTTGGCAACTCGCTGCAGCGGTGCATCATGGTATGAGTTCGGCAGCAGAAAAAGGTCGCCCACTGGCGGACTTTGGCCCAGATTGTTCTTAGTCAATTGCTTCTGGATTTCCTTAAGTCTTGATTCGAGGCGCGCTCCCTGGGTCTCGGGATTTAGGTAGACGTGCTGAAGACTGATCTTTGGCACGGGCGTATATAACTCTTGGCGTTCCTCATACCACTTGCGCAGAGCGTCTTCAGATGGCCTCTCAAGCAGTAGGGAATCTTCGTTCAAAAAACGGATCTTTTGTGCGAGCCGCCGACGGATTATTTGATCTTGCTGGTCGAGGCCAAGCGCAAGGGCTTCTCTATAGAGCATTTCTTCCACAAGATGCTCATTGACGAGCCCACGCAATTCATCGGGATTGGGCGCACGGCCATAGCTTGCCTGCCAGACCATCGAGAGACGCTCGCGAAGCGCATTATCGACGACTATCTCAAGTTCCGGCGTGTCGCTTGTGAATCTCTCCAGGGCAAAGACTATTGCGCCCAACAACAGGAACCAACTGATGGGTTCCCGGAACATCCGTCTGAGGCCTGGTGTGATACTCATATGTCTTCCACTCCCTGAAGCGCGGGGTACGTTGGTTGGTCGATCTGTAATTGGTTCATCACTGTCTGGCGCAAGTGGGTCTGAACGTCCGGCGTGTCAAGCGGCACTTCGTCGTCTCTCAGAGCCTGACAGAGTGTCCTGCGCAGTTCCAGGAGACTCGCGTTCATTCCGAGCAGCGCTCGCAGGCGTTCTTGTTCCTCCCGGCGATGTTGCTCCGCTAGGCGCGATTCGCGCATGAGGATGGCTAGTGAGTTGCTGGCCACGAGGGAAAGGAATTTCATCCTGCCCTGGGTCTCGGCCATCACATCCTGGCGCAAAAAGTTGTGGACGCTCGTGAGCAGTTCGTGGCTTTCAGGCATCTCGAGCCCTGAATCACTTGAGGACGGCTCAAGAAGTTGGAACTTCCCCGGAATCAGTTGATTGACGCAATCCGCCTGGCATTCGGACGCGCGCCGACCGATCGCCGGTCGTTCAACCGTTTGGTCTGGGCCGGTTCTGTAATGCTCGGCCATGCCGAGGCAACCAATTGACCACCAGAATGATCCGAACACTTCCCAGAACTTCAGATGGTCGGGCTCAACCTCATAGCCTGACTCGGAAGCGTAGGTGTCGATTAAATCCTCTCGTGTGCCCATGCCACCGACAGGAAATTCGCCTCCGAATCGCCATGAAGGATTGCAGAGCCACCCGAGATCGCGCACCGGATCGCCTATGTGGGCGGTTTCCCAATCGAGCACGGCGCATATCCCATCCGTATTCACCATGAGGTTCCCGTTGCGAAAATCGTTGTGTACCAAACACATAGGGTGCTTTTCCGGCAGGTTTTGCAGTAGCCACTTGGCGGTATAGTCAATCATGGGCTGTGGCACTTCTAGCAGCCTGTACTTCTCCCAGGTGTGCTCGACGAACTCTCTCGGCGTCATGCGAGCGAGTCGCTGGTCGAGTCCGGCGGCGACCAGGTCAATCGAGTGTATCTTGGCGAGCAGCGAGCCACATTGGCGCGCGAACGCCTTTCGTGCCTCATCGAGCTCTGGAGAGTTGACAATGCGACGGCCGAGGGTTTCTCCTTGAAGCCATTCCATGATGAATCCTTCGCCGATACGATCTTGGGGTTGAAGCACATAGTGAATCTCGGGTTCGGGAACACCCAATTTGCGAGCGGCGCGCATGAGGGCAGCTTCCGCGTCCAAGCCAGGTCGTTGATCTTCTTCGTGGGCAACAATTCCGCCGGGTGCTCGCCGCAAACAAAGATGCTTCTCCCCCACGGGCGCACGAATTATGAGCTTATAAGTTTCTTGGCTGGCACCGCCAGAGAGGCGTTGCACGGACAACAAGCGCTCGGTCTCAGGAAATTCTCTGAGCAGAACTTTCTCGAGCCCGTCCTTCGGAACTTCGCTCAAGCCTTGTCCTCTCCGCCTATTATCTGCATAGTGGGTCATTATGGACGGGATTCATGACCTTGGTGGCAAGCAGGGTTTCGGAAAGATCATCCGAGAACAGCAAGTGAGCGCTCTCGAACAAACCCTGCTACAAGAAGGACTGCTTGTGGAGGCAGAGATTTCTGATCGAATGCTGAGCATGGCAAAGGCACCTCAAGATCATCATAATGAGAATCGCTCGTCTTTTTGACTTTGGACCGGCCCGTATTGGCCGAGGGGAGAAAAAATGAAATCCATGAAAACTATGAAAACCTTGAAGGCCACCCATGCAGCCATGCGAATCTGGATCTGGACGCTTGGAGTCTCGGCGCTGGGCATGAGCTCGGCGGAGGAGCCGCGGCAATCAGTCCCAGAGGAGATTGAGGAGATCGTTGTCACCGCGACGAAACGATCCTCCACCATCCAGGCCGTGCCGTTTTCCGTGGCCGCGCAATCGGGCGAATTCATCGTGCGTAGCGGTGCGAGCAACATTGAAGAGTTATCTCGTGGCTTTGCGGGCTTGAGCGTGCAGAATCTCGGTCCTGGCCAGAGCCAGGTGGCCATCCGAGGCGTTTCGGCGGGTCAGATCGTTCGTGACCAGCCCGGCGTGAAAGAGCAGGTGGGTATCTACATGGACGAATCCGTGGTGTCCCAGTCCTTGTTCACGCCGGATTTTGATCTTTTCGACTTGAACCGCGTGGAGGTACTGCGAGGCCCTCAAGGCACACTATTTGGCGCTGGTTCGGTGGGCGGCACCATCCGCTACATCACCAATCAGCCGGAAGTCGATCAAGACTACGGGTTGATTGAGGTGGATTTCAATAGTATTGCGGATGGTGCC
>CAZNYE010000476.1:0-6013 GCA_964577185.1 uncultured Pseudomonadales bacterium
CGTTAGGGCGGCAGCCTGGTCCGCGATTTTGATTCCGATAGTACTCGGCGCGGCCTTCGCACTATCACTTTCTATCGGGATCAATTTTGCAGGATACCTTGCGGGTCTTTGGATTGTCGTTATGCTCCTTGTCTTCGTGGGTGACCGGTTTCTAAGAAGATTTCTGCCGTCTCTAACAGATTTGTCTGACCTCTCCATGGGTTTCTGGCGCGCACTCGGAGTGGGCGTTGTAGCTACAACAGGTGTTACTGGCCTTAGCTATTTCATTGAACCTAGTCTTTGGCAGTATGCATGGTGGATGCTACCGACGCATTTCTTCATAACGACGGGAGTTTTGTTGCTTGCTACGCTGCTGCGTTCGAAGCTGGCAACAAGACGATACGGTCCGTAACATCCGAGGCTCAAAGACCGCCGCAAACAGAGGAATGGGTGGCGCGTCCACAGGCGCGCCACCCGTCCTTCGGTCGAGTAGCTGATTCCCGGTCAAGCGCGTCGGACACAAGCGCTTGGGACAAGACCGGAGCAATTGCATCTAAAGTACAATGCTTGATCGAGCAAATCGCGGCGAATGCAATGTGTGCGCCTTCGCCATACAAGGATAGGCAATACCGAGACAAGAGATCCTTTTCATGGCGAAGCGAAAATCATCTGCAAGAAGTATTCAGTGGATTAGCCTGTTGACTGGCATCGCGCTTGGTGTCGCCTTCACTCTAGGCGCTCGTCAGGCGCTCGACTTTTTCGCGGGCGGACTGCTATCAGAGCGCGCTGATTCCATCACCTACGAGAACCCGGAAGCCCAAGAGCTGAGCTTTCGATTCTTCGACATGCTGAGCGAGGGCGGTGCCATTGACAACGCCACAGAAACGAATTCACAGCCAGGGCAGGCAACTATTGAGACGCCAGCGCAAACTACGCAAGAAACGTCCATTGATTCGACTGAAATTGGAGACGTATCCACACCCACGAGCCCTGAGACAGTGGAGCAGCCTCCGGCCGAGGCTACTCCTAGCTCGCCTACCAATTTGCAGAAAGGCCCAAGGTTCTTGTTGCAGGCAGGATCCTTCCGTGATGCCGACAAGGCCAATGCACTGAGAGCGCATATCCTCTTACTTGGATTGGCTTCGCGTACAGTTCAGGTCAAAGACCCTGAAGGTGGCATCTTTAATCGCGTCATTGTTGGTCCCTACGACACCAGAGACCAGGCGGCTGATGCCGCCAAACGATTGCGCGCAGAGGATATAGACTCCCTCGCCCTGTACCGCGCTTCATAGGCAATCCCTTCAATCTCCCACAACCCATCTGGAACTCGCTTGCCATGCCCAAAATTCGCAGCACAACCATCCTTACCGTTCGGCGGGGAAAGCACGTAGTCATGGGTGGCGATGGTCAAGTGTCTTTCGGGCCAACGGTCATGAAGGCAAACGCCACCAAAGTGCGGCGACTCTATGGAGACTCGGTGCTCGCCGGGTTCGCAGGCAGTACCGCAGACGCCTTCACCCTGTTCGAGCGTTTCGAGGGACAGCTCGAGCGCTATAGCGGCAACCTCACCCGCGCCGCGGTCGAGCTCGCCAAGGATTGGCGAAGTGACCGCGCACTTCGCCGATTGGAAGCCATGCTCGCGGTGGCAGGGAGTGAAGCCTCGCTCATCGTCAACGGAACCGGAGATGTGATCGAACCGGAAGAAGGAATGATCGGCATAGGCTCGGGTGGTCCCTACGCACTTGCCGCGGCGCGTGCGCTCATGGGCAACACAGATCTCGATGCCCTCGCGATCGTCGAGCAAAGTCTTGCGATTGCCGCCGACATCTGCGTCTACACCAATCGTAATACCTGCATAGAGCAACTCGCAACATGAACCTACCCGTCTCAAAAATTGAATCCTCAGGTGGACACGCGGTCATGGAAATGGAAATCATGACACCGCCTGAGATTGTGGATGAGCTTGACCGGCACATCATCGGTCAGGACAAGGCCAAGCGCGCCGTTGCGCTTGCGCTTAGAAATCGTTGGCGCCGCATGCAGCTCGACGAGAGCCTGCGGGACGAGGTCATGCCGAAGAACATTCTCATGATCGGCCCGACCGGCATCGGCAAAACGGAAATCGCCCGCAGGCTGGCAAAACTCGCCAAGGCACCCTTTATCAAGGTTGAAGCGACCAAGTTCACCGAGGTTGGCTATGTCGGACGGGACGCCGAATCCATCATCCGCGATCTTGTTGACATGTCGGTCAAGATGGTGCGTCAAGATCACTTGAATCGGGTGCGGCCGCGCGCGGAGGAAGCCGCTGAGGAACGCCTGCTCAATGTGCTCCTGCCTACGGCAAGCGGAAGCGCTTCCGAAGAGAACGGCGCACAGACGCGAGAATTTATGCGCCGAAAACTCCGCGACGGCGCCTTGAATGATCGAGAGGTGGATGTCGACCTGACCGAATCCCAGGTTGGCATAGAAATCATGACACCGCCCGGGCTTGAAGGGATGGGTGATCAGTTGCAGGAAGTCTTGTCGAGCCTGTCCGGAGGCCGGCGCAAGCAGGTGCGGCTCAAGGTCAGCGAAGCCTTGCGGCGCCTAGAGGAAGAGGAAGCCCTTTCGCTTGTGAACGAGGAAGAGGTTCGCAACGCCGCGGTGCAGGCCGTCGAGCAGACCGGCATAGTGTTTATTGACGAGATAGACAAGGTTGCGGGCCGCGAACGGGCATCAGTCGATGTATCGAGGGAGGGCGTGCAACGCGACCTGCTGCCCCTGGTTGAAGGCTGCACGGTGTCAACGAGAAGCGGCATGGTGAAAACCGACCACATTCTCTTTATTGCCTCTGGAGCCTTCCATCTCTCCAAGCCGTCCGACCTGATTCCAGAGCTACAGGGACGGCTGCCCATTCGCGTCGAATTGAACGCGCTTACCTCGGACGACTTTTGCCGAATACTCACCGAGCCATCGGCTTCGCTCGTGGAGCAGTACAGGGCACTACTCAAGGTTGATGGAGTCACACTTGATTTTGAAGACGACGCCATCAAGCGAATCGCCGATCTCGCATTCCGGGTGAATGAATCCACCGAGAACATAGGCGCGCGTCGGCTTCACACCATGATGGAGCGCCTCTTAGAAGAAATATCTTTCGACGCCTCGCGTGGTGGCGACCGGTCGATCACCATAGACGCCGCTTATGTTGACAGGCAGCTTGAGGAGCTCGTGCAGGATCAGGACCTGTCGAGATATATCCTGTAGCTCACTCCATGAGACCTCCGCCATGGCGGCCACTCCGACGAATATCACCTTGCACCGAAGGTCGCGCACGCTCGAAGTCGAATGGGACGATCAAGTGGCTCATGTGCTCCCCTGTGAGCTATTGCGCGTCTACTCGCCCTCGGCAGAAGTACGCGGACACACGCCAGATCAAGCCGTCTTGGTGACCGGCAAAAGGTCGGTCGGCATTACGCAGATCGAACTGGTCGGGAGCTATGCCATACGTCCGACTTTCGACGATGGCCACGACACCGGCCTCTATACCTGGGAATTCTTGAGAGACCTGGGCGAGAATCGTGAAGCGCATTGGAAAGACTATCTGATTCGCCTCAAGTCAGCGGGTGCCTCCCGCGAAGGGGCAGCGACCAATGCACCCCGTTCCGAGGTCGTTGGAGAGTGGAAGCCCGTCACCATCCAGGAGCCCGGCCAATGAGGCCAGCAGCGCCCAGCCAGAGCAAGGAGCACTAATGTCCGCTTCAGAAAAAGCCGAACGAGTGCAGCAGGTGTTCGACTCGGCTTCGAGTCGCTACGATCTCATGAACGACTTGATGTCCCTGGGACTGCATCGAATCTTAAAGCGCATCACCCTTGAACAATCTGCCGTCCGCCCGGGTCATAGAGTGCTCGACCTTGCCGGTGGCACCGGAGACCTCAGCAGGCTGTTCGCACAGGTGGTTTCAGGCACCGGCCGAGTGGTACTCGCGGATGCGAATCAACAGATGCTTGAAAGAGGACGTGACCGCCTCTTGAACCATGGCCTGTCCAATATCGACTACGTGCTGGCTCCGGCCGAGCGATTGCCGTTTGCATCGATGAGCTTCGATTGCCTCGTCTGCGGCTTCGGATTCCGCAATTTCTCTGACCAAGAGAAGGCCAGCGATGAGTGTTTGCGCGTACTCAAGCCCGGTGGAAGGTGTTTGATTCTCGAATTTTCACGCGCACAGAACGCACAGCTCGCGGATGCCTTTCGCCTTTATAGGAGAAGTTGGCCGATGCTCGGCAAGCTCGTTGTCGGCGACGCGGCCCCTTACGCCTACCTCGTAGAATCGATTGAAGCTCACCCATCACCCGAAGCAGTGAGCTTGATGCTACGCGACAGCGGATTCAACCAAGTGACCTGGCACGCCTTCTTGGGTGGCGTGGTGACCCTGCATCAGGCGCGCGCATGAAACTGACGGGACTGCTGCTCCGAGCGCTCAGGTATCGGCTTGATACCCTGACCGCAGAATTCGACTACGACCCTTCCGCGCTGCCCAGAGCCGCGAGAGGTCTCGTTCGGCTTACCAAGCTGTTGCCCTCACCCAAGTCCCCGAGCGCCCATCGGTTGCGCACATTTCTTGAGAGTCTTGGTCCGGTCGCGATCAAGTTCGGGCAGCTGCTGTCCGCAAGGCGAGACTTACTTACCGACCAAATGGCCGACGAACTCGCCAAGCTGCAAACAGAGGTTCCTCCCTTCAAGACTCGCCTCGCGGTGGAAACCATTGAGCGCGCCCTTGGCAGACCCATTGGCGAACTCTTTGAGGAGTTCGAGGATAAACCGCTGGCCTCGGCATCTGTGGCGCAGGTACACAGGGCGCGCCTCAAGAATGGTCGCCAGGTTGCCGTGAAAGTCGTGCGGCCGGACATCGGACCGCAAATCAGCGAACAAATCGCGCTGATGCGCCGCGTAGCCGGCCTCTTGGAAAGTAGGTCCGACGACGCGCGGCGGCTTCACTTGAGTCGCGTCGTTAATGACTATGAACGCACTATCCATGCCGAACTTGACATGTGCCTCGAAGCCGACAACACGGTCAAGCTTCGGCAGAACTTCGCGGCTTCGCCGCTCTTATACGTACCAAGGGTATATCGCGACTATTCCGGCCAAGATGTCCTCACACTCGAATATGTCGAGGGAGTGCCAATCAGCCATGTCGAGAAGCTGCGAGCACTGGGCACCGATATGAAGAAGCTCGCCGAACGCGGTGTCGAAACCTTCTTCACGCAAGTGTTCGTGCATAACTTTTTCCATGCGGATATGCACCCCGGCAATATCTTGATTGATGTGTCAAATCCGTCGGAACCGCGCTACATCGCGCTCGACTGCGCCATTATCGGCAGCTTGGACCAGGCCGACCGAAACTACCTTGCCAAGAATCTCATGGCCTTCTTCAGGCGCGACTACAAGCAAGTGGCACATCTCTTGCTCGAAGCGGGCTGGGCTCCGCCTGAAACCGATGTCAGCGCCTTTGAGGCCGTAATCCGGGAAGTATGCGAGCCGGTCTTCCAGAAACCACTTTCGCAGATAGAATTCGGTCACTTTCTGCTGTCGCTTTTTCGCTCCGCCCGACAGTTCCGCTTGGAGATGCAGCCGCAACTGGTACTGCTGCAAAAGACCCTGCTCTATGTCGAGGGTCTGGGCCGTCGCCTCTATCCAGAACTCGATCTCTGGGACACAGGCAAGCCCTTCATGGAACGCTGGATGCAGGATCATTTCGGTCCAGCCGCCCGATTGAACGCACTCCTAGATGAACTACCGGACTTGATTGCCAGTCTGCCGAACATTCCTATTGAGATTCGAGACATGCGCCACGAGATTCGCAGCCTATCCAAGGAAGTTGCCGAACAGCGGGCGCGTAATGAGCAAGCTTCCCCAAGCCCACGAAGGGGACAGTTGTTCGGACGCGCGGCCGGTGTCGCGCTGCTGCTGGTTGCTGGATGGCTGGTTTCCCCGTTTGGCGGCGTGATTGATACCCCTGACACTTTTGCCGGAATACTCGCGCTGGTGGGTGTGTAT
>CAZNYE010000477.1:0-5090 GCA_964577185.1 uncultured Pseudomonadales bacterium
CTGCTCGGCACATTGCTCGGCACCGCCGTTGGCGGCGGCAGATTTGACTCGGCCTTTGGGGTTCTCATTGCCCTGATCCTGTTCACCGCGCTTACAGGCTACCTCGCCAGTCGAATGATCCCGGAGGCGCCGCCAAAGGCCAAGGTGACAGGCTCCATCTGGAACCCGATCAAGGACACGCTTGAGATCATCCGGCTGGCGAGACAAAAGAGGTCGGTGTTTCTTTCGATCCTGGGAGTCTCCTGGTTTTGGCTCATTGGCGGGCTGTATCTCGCGCAAATTCCAAACCTGACCAAGGTGTACCTGTTTGGCGATGAGACGGTGGTGACCCTGCTGTTGGGATTCTTCACGCTTTCCATCGCCACTGGTTCCCTGCTCTGCGAAAAACTCTCGGGACGAAAGATCGAGATCGGGTTGGTGCCATTCGGTGCGCTTGGTCTCAGCCTCGCAGGCGTGGACATTTACTTTGCCATCAATGCGATAGAGGTCACGTCCGAGCGTGGCGCCTTGGCGTTCCTAGCCGCCGACGGTACGCCGCGGGTACTGATAGATATAGTCTTACTCGGTGTATTCGCGGGCTTCTACGAGGTGCCCCTGTACGCCTCCATCCAAGCGCGCACACTAGAAGAACACCGCGCACGCGTAATCGCCGCCACCAACGTTCTCAACTCTCTTTGTATGGTCTTGGGGTCGGTCTTTGCCATCCTCTGGCTGAGCATCATTGGATTGTCGATTCCGTCCCTAATTCTCATCCTCGCCGTTAGCACGCTGCTGGTGGCGGCGTTCATATTCAACCGGGTGCCCGAGTTCGCCATGCGATTTATCATCTGGACGCTGACGCACAGCATGTACCGTGTCACCCATCAGGCGTTGGAACGCATCCCGGAGAGAGGAGCCGCCATGCTGGTGTGCAATCATGTCAGCTATGTGGACGCCCTCATCATTGGCGGAGCCGTGCCACGCCCAGTTCGTTTCATCATGCTCAAGCGAATTTACGACATTCCGGTCTTGAACTTCGTGTTCCGGACCGGGCGTGCCATTCCCATTGAGTCACCCAGGGTCGATGCGAAGGCGTACGAACGCGCTCTCGGAGAAATACAAGAAGGATTGCAGGCCGGGGATGTGCTGTGCATCTTTCCCGAAGGCAAGCTCACCACCGACGGAGAGATTGACGAATTTCGTCCAGGAATAGAGCGCATGCTCGAAGCCGCGCCCGTGCCCACCATCCCAATCGCGCTTCAGGGCCTGTGGGGCAGCTTCTTCAGTCACAAGGGAGGCGCCTTCAGGAACACTGGCCGATTCTGGAGCCGTGTCAAGATTGTGGCCGGTGAAGTGCTGAGTCCCGAAGGCCTCACGGCGGAGCGCTTGCGCCGAGAGGTGATGTCGCTGCGAGGAGATGCCGTATAACCGACCCCAGGCCGACCTGTTCAATAGTCATGGGTGTCCTCTTCGCCAAGCACGCCCGCGGGTTTAGGGATACCAAGCAGGATGAGATTGCCAATGATGATGGATCCGATCATGGTGTAGATCATGGGCTCGAGCGTGCCGTCATGAAAGACTCCTGAGATAGCCCCAAGTATCCCTCCCATGAGAAACATGGTGATACCCATGAGTGAAGACGCGCTGCCGACGAGTCGTTTGAATTGCGTCAAATAGAGACCTGATACGGCCGGGCCTATGAGTCCATTCATACCCATGCAAAGCGCGAGCAGGGGCGTAAACAGAAGCACGGGAATCTCTTCAACACTCAGTACAAGCCCGGCCAGCGCCATGAAGAACAGCAACTGCACACCGCGCCCTGCTCGAAACAGAGTGAAGGGTGCCACGCGCCGAATCAGTCTTGAACTCAACAGGGTGAAGAAGAGCATGGAGACCACATTGGCACCGAAATAGAAGGGAAACATGGCTTCCCCGACATCGAAATACTCGAGATACATGAAGGATGCGTTGGTGATGAACACCAGCATCAGGGAAGTCACGAAGCCGTTCCCCAGTATGTACATGAGAGGGATTGGCTTGCCGTCTATTCGACGCGTAATGACCGCCACGTACTGAGGCAATATCCGCCCCCATCGAATTTTCCCACCCGCATTGGGTGCCGTTTCGGGAATTCGCGAGAAGGCCACAAGGGCGAGCAAACCGTAAAGTCCCAGAAACGCAAATATGGATTTCCAACCCAGAGGAAGCATGAGGCTGCCGATCATGGGGGCGACCAAGGGCGCTAGGAGCATCACCATCATGACAATGGGAAACTTGCGCACCGCCTCTCGGGGTGGGTAGGAGTCGCGCACCATGGGCATGCATACGACTCCGCACAATCCGCCACCAAAGGCCTGCAGTACGCGAAGCGCTTGTACCTGTTCTATACGAAACGAGAGAATGATCAGCGCCGTTGCGGCCAGATACATCAAGAGACCAAACAGGCCCACGCCCTTGCGCCCTATCTGGTCGGAAATGGGTCCTCCAAGGAGTTGGCCGAATGCGAATCCAACCAGGAAGAGACTCAAGGTGTGGTTCACTTCCACGATACTGACGCCAAATTCCAGAGCCATTGCCGGCATGGCCGGCAGGTAGGTGTCAATGGCGAAGGGGGTGATGGCCACCATCGCCGCGATGAGCACAAGAAAGCCACGCGGCCGGGCCGCCGCCGCAGTCACTTGGTGGGAGACTTGACTCATGGACGGTTATCTTTGCGATTGGAAGGATTCGACATCTGCACAGTCTTTCAATTGCTTTGATGCAATGACCGGTTGGGTGTGCTGGTGGACTCTGCACTCTCGGCCATCTATGGGGCTCTGATTCTGCATTGGAACTTGAGACCGGCCACGTCTAGCGGACAGCACACTCCCAGGGGCGTTGCCGCCGAATGCGGCTAGACACTAAGATTTCAATCCGTGAGTGACCTCGCGCACCAGCTCTGCCACCCTGAGTTCACCGTCCCTCGTCTGGCCGCCGAGTTCCAAGAACTTTGTCATGGCCTCGCGTGCGTCCGGCGTGCGCAGCGTACGCTGAAAGAGATAGGCTTCCTCCCTCAAACCTTCGAGTAGAGGCCTCTCAGCCTGTGCCATATTCCTGCTCCGTGACCGCCGCCCTCACCGGCTCATATGTGTACGAATGGATCCACGCCGGTGAGCTCGATGGAAACGTCCCATAGTCGCTCGGCATCTGATCGGTTTTTTGCCCGTGCCTCGGGCTCGCGAAGGATCGGTGGTCCAACGACCTCGAATGGGCCCCTCGGACCAAAGTAATCGCCGCCGCGTACTCCTGCGTCTGTGGCGGCGCGAAGGGTTGGCAGCGCCCCCTGGCGGGGCGTGTTCACGAACGGTGTCGCAAGGGGCAGGAGGATACTTTGCAACACCTTCGGAATGTCCCGGCCAAGCTCGGTCAACGCGCCGCCGGGATGACAGGCAAGCGAGATGGTTGAGCAATTCTTCGACCGCAGGCGTCGTTCAAGTTCGAATGTGAAGTGAAGATTGGCGAGCTTGCTCATGGCATACCTTGCGAACATTTGGTACGAACTCTCTGCCTGAAGATCCTGCCAGTGCATGGTCGCAATCCTGTGTCCATTGCTCGATACATTGACAACGCGTGCATGCTCCGCCTCCTCGAGCCGGGCGAGCAGGTGTCCAGTGAGCGCAAAGGGACCCAAGTGATTGACCCCGAAATGAGCCTCGAACCCATCCTTCGTCACCCTGCGCTTCCTCGAAACAAGACCAGCATTGTTGATCAGGCAATCCAAGCGACCTTCTTGCAGAACCTCCTCGGCCGCCCGGCGCACTGACCCAAGGTCGCCGAGGTCTAGCAGAATGAGTTTCAGGTTTGCTTCCGGTACCTGGCTGAGTATCCGCTCGCAGGCCGCCTGCCCCTTTTCCTCTGACCGGCAGCCAAGCAATACGCGCGCACCGCATTCGGCGAGCACCTGGGCCGTCTCAAATCCGATGCCAGTATTGGCACCGGTGACCAGATGCACACGCCCGGCCTGTGACGGCACATCCGCTTCCGAGTATGCTTTCATTTGCTGCCTGCCTTACTTTTTGAAATGCGCACCATACGCGATTGTTCAAGGATTCACGCTACGCGCGCAATAGGGTCAAAACCATATCCCATCTATCGCACCCTGTTGATTGCGGCGTTTCTCTGCGGGTATGTGAATTCCTACGGTCAAGCAAGCACCAGCGATGGGGAAGCCACACAAGAGGCAGAAGGCAATGGCGATCAAGCCATCTTGGAATGGATCCCGGTCGGCGAAGCACAATGGAACTGGATAGGCAGCGAGGTCACGGCATCGCGGGGCGGACCCGATGGCATGCTCATCACTTCCCGGCACTTCAGTGACTTTCGCCTCCGGGTTGAGTTTAAGCCGGACGCAGAGGTCAATTCAGGGGTGTTCATTCGCTGCCAGAATCCGAACGAAATTACGCCGTTCACCTGCTATGAAATCAACATCTGGGACAGGCACCCGAATCAAGAGTTTCGCACCGGCGCGATTGTCGCCCGTGCCTTTCCACCGCTCGCGCACTTGGGCACAATCGGCAAGTGGAATGTCTACGAAATCAGTGCGCGGGGCGACACCATCACAGTCCACTTGAATGGCGTGAAGGTGGCCGAGCTTCAGGACTCAACCCTCAGTTCCGGGTTCATCGCCCTACAGCGACAGGAAGCCGGCGAAATCAGCTTCCGCAATATTGCCATTGAAGAATGGTGAGCGAGTGACTCATATGTGTACCCTGTCCAGCCAATTGCTGAGGCGTGGACCTAGGCGAACCTCTGGGGTAATCACCACCCTGTTTCTCGCGCTGTCGATCGCCGCATGTGGTGGCGGCGGTGGTGATTCGGGCGGCGGCAGCGAACCGCCGCCACCAGATCCCATGCCGCCTCCACCTCCACCCCCTTCCCCGCTCGCGCACTGTGAAGGTGAAGAAAACAGCACGTTTGTCAATGCCACCACAGAACTCGGACTGTGCTACGACGCAGGCGAAGGGGGGATGCTGGAAGGTGGCGAACAGGCGCGGGCAAACGGAGGTCTCGCCTTCGCGGACATAGATAGAGACGGGGCGCTAGAACTCTATGTGGCGCACGGAGATATATCC
>CAZNYE010000478.1:0-11039 GCA_964577185.1 uncultured Pseudomonadales bacterium
AATGAATTCATCGCTCTTCAACCGGAGAGCTAGGAAAGAACTTATCAACTCGGAGTTTGCCCGAACAACCACAACGTCATTAGATGAACCGCCATTTCGATCCGCCATCCAGACTTTCTTCAAATAGGGCCGAATATTGGAAATCAATATGTCGTTTGTTCTATACCTTGTGAAAGACCCAGTTGATGGCAAATTAGAAATGGTCGTTACGCCTCGATAGTCTGGCAGTAAATTCTCCGTGCTCACGTATGTCTCCGTAGCCAGTTGGTCCAGAGACACTCGCTCTCTCACGAAAGTTGATATGTTTTTGTCAGCAAGCTTGCCTACCTCCCACTCCCCCGCGTCCAGAAACTCGGGAAAACGCAATCGGGGAACAGACTCGCCTTCTTGTGGGAACATCTGTTGAATCAGTCCTTTCCTATGGACTATGAACGCATCGAGTTTCTGACTTTGCGCGGAAATCAGTTCGTCCAAGGATGACAGGCAGGACGCGATCTCTTGTTGTTCTTCTTTTGGTGGATACGCGAGAGGGAATTCCTTCATCAATGAGATGTCCCCCCTTGGCATTTTCACGCCCTTCGCTCCCCTCATGATGTAAGCAATGAATTCATCGCTCTTCAACCGGAGAGCTAGGAAAGAACTTATCAACTCGGAGTTTGTCCGAACAACCAAAACGTCATTAGATGAACCGCCATCTCGATCCGATAGCCAAACTTTCTTCAAATAGGGCCGAATATTTGATATCAATATGTCGGCTTTCCTATACCGCGTGAACGACCCGGCTGACGGCAAGCTAGAAGCGGTTGTTACGCCGCGGTAATCTGGCAGTAGATTCTCCGTGCTCACGTAAGTTTTCACCGCTAGCTGATCTAGGGACATCTTCTCTTTCACAAAACTTGATATGTGTCTGTCGGCAAGTTTGCCCACATCCCATTCCCCCGCATCCCGAAACTCGGGAAAGCGCAACCGAGGCAATAGTGCCTTTTTCGCCCCCATCACTCCTCCAGCCCGTGCGGGCGCATCAGCGCCCTTTTCTTCGCCGAACCCAGCCGACGCTCGACCTTCTTAACGTCTTCGGAAGGCGGCAGACTTTCTGGGCGGATGCCGCGCTCCAGTAACGTATTGCGCACAGCTTGGTTGTTGGTGACATGCTCTTGAGAGATCTGTGGCTCGCTATTCAACATGTTTTCGCGGGAGTTGTGAATGGTGATTTCCGCAGCGAAGTCCTTGGCTTTCAGGATGATGGTGGGTGCAAAGTCAGCTAGCGGGCGACTGGTAGGCACGCGCCACTGTGCCTTCATCGCCTGAGTGCTTTTGCCAAACAGAGCTTGGTCACCCTTGCTGCGGATGAGGGCAAAGTTGCGATTGCCGCCGGTTTGATCGTAGATGACACCGGAAAGCTCCTTCTCCGTTGCCGACAGCTTTTTTCGGGCCGAGACCCGTTCCACTTCGAGCAGTCGCTGTTCGATCAATTCCACCTTGCGGGTCTGCATGGCGAAATAGGTCTGAGCGAAGGCAATTTCCTGTTTTCCCGGATCGCCATTCTGGGCGGTGAGATAACAGGCGTAACGGGTCAGCATGATGTCGCTGATTTCTCTTTGGCTACCGGATCCGAGTTCTACCATTTTGCCGACATCGGCAAAATGGTCCGCGATATCGTGACCCGACACCTCGCAGGCAGTCTTGGCTTTGAAGACGACGTTGAGGAAATTGTCCCACTTGGTATAGCCCAGCAAGTGCTGTAAATCTCTGGCCAGCCAGTACTCGACACCGTTTTCGGTCTCTTGGGCATGGCCCTCGAAACTCTCTGTCAAGGCGTGAACCAACTCATTTTTCATACCTTTTCTCCTCGTTACTCATACACCGCCAACCCGGAAATTTCTCGACCTTGCGCCCGTTTCCTCAGAAGTGGCACGAGTTCATCCATCAGCGCCAACTCTATTTTTGCACGGGCCTTCCAGCCCAACTCCAAAGGTTCTAGCAGATCGGTCAATTGCTGGCCGTCGAAAATCATGCGGTCCAAGACCCTGTCAACAAATCTCCGCAGCGCATCGGGCTCCAACCCGATCTTCAACCCAAGCTCTGCCAGTTCGTTCTCGGACTTCTTCGCCTTGAATCTTTCGTAATCTTCACGGATCGCCTGTTCGGTAAGTCCGGCACCCGGCATCAGGGAATAGACATAAGCAACAATGTCGTCGCGTTCATCCATCAGATTAGCGCTGGACCGAAGTAGGCTTATAAGCTGTTCGCGGGTCATCTCCCGCTGCGTGGGTTCAGCTATGCTGCTGTAACGGGCGATCAATTCCATGATGTAGTCGTAGTCGATCAGCGCCGAGCCGAAGAGCACAAACTCGAAGTCAAGCTGCCGCATCTCATTGTCATCTTCAACTCCGGCTTTCCGCTTCTGATCTCTGAGTTGTTTGGCTGTCTCCAGGTAGGCGCCTCGAAATCCTCGTAGTTGCTCGTTCGGCATCAAGCCTTCAATCGTCTGGCGCTGCTGTTCGTCAAGGTCCGTGTACTGCTCGATCTGTGTCATCAGACGCTGCACTTCTTTGAAGCTTGCGATGAATCCCATTCGCGCCTTGTCGCCCTTCAGGTTGGCAACTTCCTTCGGGTCGCACTCCAGCCCCTGGGCGCCCATAAAGTCCTTGAGATTGGCGACCGCGCCCTTGAGTCTTTCGATCACTTCCTCCGCTGGTTCCACCAACCAGATTTCTGTGGCTGAGCCCTCGTGACTACCCGAAAAGAGTACGACCGCGTCGTTCACCTGATCTTCCAAGCCGCGAAAGTCGATGATGTTCCCGAAAGGCTTGGTGTCGTTGAGGATGCGGTTGGTGCGCGAGAACGCCTGAATCAGGCCATGGTGCTTGAGGTTCTTGTCCACGTAGAGCGTATTGAGGTACTTGGAGTCGAAGCCGGTCAGCAGCATGTCCACCACGATCACAATGTCGATCTTGTCCTCGTGCGGCAGGTCTTGATTGCTGTACTGCTGGTCCTTGATGCGCTGCTGCACATCCTGATAGTAGCTGTCGAACTCGTTCACGCCGTGATTCGTGCCGTATCGCGCGTTGTAGCGGGTGATGACCTCGCTTAAGGCCTGCTTCTTCTTCCGAGGCTCCTCTTGGTTATCTGAAAGTTCCTGCGGAAGGTCTTCCTGCAGTTGCTGGACATCCCTATTGCCTTCGGCGGGAGGCGAGAACACGCAGGCCACGTTAAGGGGCGAGAACTCTCTATTGTCGGCCAGCCGCTCTTGCTGCATTTCATCAAACAACTTGTGGTATTCAATCGCGTCATTGATGGACGCCGTGGCGAGGATGGCATTGAAGCGCCGATTGCCGGTGGCATCATTGTGTTTGTTCAAGATGGCATTCACCGCGGCTCTCTTGGTCCTGGCACCGCCTTGATTCGCGCTTGATTCCGGTTTGAAATACTCAACATGAAAGCGCAGCACGTTGCGGTCATCAATGGCATGGGTGATTGTGTAGTCGTGCAGTTGCTTTTGGAAAATATCCTCCGTGGTTTGATACGAGGCGGTTGTTCCATCAATCTGCTTGTAAGAAGCGTTTTCCTCAAATATGGGTGTGCCCGTGAATCCAAAAAGCTGCGCATTCGGAAAGAACTCTCTAATGGCCTTGTGGTTTAGTCCGAATTGCGAGCGGTGGCACTCGTCGAAGATGAACACCATGCTCTGATCCCGCAGAGGTTCCAAGCGCTCCTTGTAGGTGCGTTTGTCCCTTCCCCTGCCGGGCTTGCCGTTGTCCTCCAATGCCAATCCAAGTTTCTGAATGGTGGTGACAATCACTTTGTCGGCGTAGTCCTCGGACAGCAAACGACTCACCAGGGTGCCCGTGTTGGTGTTCTCTTCCACACAGCCTTCTTGGAACTTGTTGAATTCTTGGCGGGTCTGACGGTCAAGGTCCTTGCGGTCCACCACGAATACGCACTTCTTGATGTCGTGATTGTCCTTCAGCAGCGTGGATGCCTTGAAGGAGGTCAGAGTTTTGCCGCTGCCGGTAGTGTGCCAGATGTAACCATTGCCGCGGTTTTGTTGAATGCAGTCCACAATCGCTTTGACCGCGTAGATTTGGTAGGGCCGCATGATCATCAGCTTTTGCTCAGTCGCCACCAGCACCATGTATCGGCCGATCATCTCGCCAAGTGCGCATTTTTCCAGAAACTTCTCTGTGAACTCATGCAGACCAGTTATTTTCTGGTTGTCTTCCCGCGCCAGTCGATACACCGGCAGATAGCGTTCATCGGCATTGAAGGCGAAGTGCTTGCTCTGATTATTAGCGAAGTACCAAGTATCGCTGCGATTGCTGACGACGAAAATCTGCATGAAACACAGCAAGGTATTGGTGTAGCCATTGCCGGGGTCGTTTTTGTAACTGACGATTTGTTCCACGGCGCGGCGTGGGCTGATGGAGAGGGACTTGAGTTCAATCTGCACCACCGGCAGGCCGTTGATGAGCAGGATGACGTCATAACGGTGATGGCTGTATTCCGTATTGATGCGTAGTTGGTTGACGACCTCATATTCGTTCTTGCACCAATCTGTGGAATTCACGAGCGTGTATTGCAATGGCGTACCGTCGTCGCGTTGGAAGGTGTTGCGCTCGCGGAGTGTTTGCGCCGCCTTGAAGACATCCCCAGTGACTATTTCGTCTCTGAGCCGGGCAAACTCGGCATCGCTCAGGTTGACGCGATTTAGGGATTCGAACTTTTCGCGGAAGTTGTGCTCTAGCGTGGCCTTGTCGCGAATATCATCGCGTCTGGTGTATTTGAGATCGACGAGCTTGTTGATTAGTGCCTGTTCGATGTCGTCTTCTATGGTCCTACTCGGGGCCATGGTTTAGGCCGTGAGCCGCCATGCGGACCTGCTAATGGAGGAATTCGTCTCTAGGGAGGAGAGCATGAATTTCAGATTGCTATGTACTGTGCTGGAATCACCCACGAGGTAACTTGTTCTCTCGCTGTTCGGAGATGGCTGACGACCAGCAGATAATAACCCAAGCATTGCCAACCTGAGTACACCCTATTTCTGCCCTCGACCTGTCTGGAAAACCAAACCCACCCTACCGGCCCCAGTGTGCATGATTCGCTGGTTTTTGCAGGACGGGAGCCAATTTGTCAATTACCCCATTGGAAGGAATTTGACCAAGTCCCTTAAAGAGTCCAATAGGATCGGAATCACAACTACCACCGCGATCCATGTCTTGGCTCAATCGTTGGTTCAGTCGGGTGTCAGGAGCCGTCGATGTGGTGAGACCTTCGACTCACGTACCGCCGATTCGCCCGTCGTCACCGTGAAAGACAATTCCTGACGGCTACCCTTAAACATAGAGAAGAACTCGTCACTTAAGGAAGGATGGAACATGGAGTTTTCTGACAATGCTAACGGAAATCTGGCATATGGCTGGTTTTGGTGCTGGTTAGGGATTGTCACATGCGCGTCGTCCTGGGTTTATCTGCATTTGGTGGATGCTGTGGCGGTCGCGCTTTTGGGGCTGTCTGCGTTGTCTTCCTTGATTCACACAACTTCAGATACGGCCTTTTCGACAGTGCTGAAAGTCGCGCTAGGCATTCTCTTCTGCTGGCGTGTCATGAAGATTGTGGTTCTGCACGGCTCACCGATACCTCGGGGTTTGCAATTGACTCCTGGCCGCGAAAATGGCGGGGTGAGCGGTCGTCACGTACATATTTCATCAATCGCATGTGGCGAGAAGTTGTGGTTTGGCGCAGTACCACGCGCCCACCCCGCGAGCGACAAGCTGGCACGTACACGTCTCGAGTTCTTAGTGCTCGCGATGCCATTCGGGCGAGGACTGGTGGTCAATGAGAGCCGAATCCACTGGCTCAGCCAGTCAATAGAGAACAAGCGACACCGGTACTTTGTCCGAACGGCGGGCAAGTATTGGAAAAAGTCCGAATTCAAATCCCCAGAGCAGTTTCGGCGCGATGTGGTGAAACACCTCGAGACTCTCTCAAAACACTACGGAAACGGAAAGAGAATTGTTCGATCAATTGATGAACTGCGCGATGTTGCCAAACATGAACTTGATCCTGTCACAGGCTGAGCAAGAGGCACTGTCGCTGAATTCGGCATCATGCTCGCCGAAGATCCACATGGTTAACATCCCTAAATCGTGGCATTGGGTGCTTGGTTAAGCGTGGACAACTTGGTGCCTACGCCTTTCGCAAGTGCGAGCCCAATATTACAATTGCACCAGACCACTGGGGCGAGAACAGGATGCATCCGGCGCTGAACGACCAGCAGTTGGCGGAGCTGACCGCCCAAAAGGAGAGCGCTTGCGTAGAATTCAAGGAATCCCTGGATTCTTGGGCAGCTCGTCCTCGGATTGCGCCCGCGAGACTTCATCCCTGACGCTTATGTACAATTTTTGCGCATCGCAGGCAGTGAATTGTCCGACCCCATCATAGACGAGCTGGTCATCGACAGAAGGATCACTGAAGTGTCTGCCCGGCTTGAAGAAAAGTTGCGAGCGCACATTTTTCGGCGCGTAGAAATCGTCAACAGAGAGCGCGAAACTCGCATCGATTCCTATCCATTCGAAGCCCTCGTACAGCTCGTTCGAAATGCACTCACGCATTGAGACTATGAACGCACCAATGCACCGGTACGGGTCACCTGGTTCGATGACCGGATCGAAATTCTCAATCCGGGCGGTCCTTTCGGAAGTGTGGCGGTGGACAATTTTGCGCAGCCGGGAGTGACTGACTACCGGGACCCAAACCTCGCGGAATCCATGCGGGTGCTCGGTTTTGTGCAGCGATTCGGCGTCGGCATCCCTCTCGCCCGAAAACTACTGCGGGAAGCTGGACATCCGCAACCCGAATTCACGGTCGCGTCGACACACGTTCAGGTCACCATAAGGGCGGTACCGGACACCTAATCGGGTTGAAAGCCATGACCGGGCGTATCCAACACTCCTTCAAGGCACCCCCGCGCCCGCCCGCTTGGGCGTTATGATGCGCGGCCAGCCTTTTGGGATGAATCATGCGCATTGCTGCCGAACTCAGCCTGTATCCGCTTGACAGCGAAGATCCGATTCCCCGAGTCACGGAGTTCATCCACGACCTGCAACGGCAACCAGGCTGGGAGCTGCAGACCAATCAAATGAGCACACAGCTTTGCGGCGATATCCAAGACGTGCAGCAGAGCGTAAACACTTGCATGCGAACTGTCATGGAGTCAGGCGACAAGGTTGTGCTTGTCGCCAAGTAATTGAATCTGGATCTGCCAATCCAATGGCATTTTCTGTTGCGCAAACTCCATGCGTCTCCCGCCATCAATGAAAAACGGGCAAATGTTGTATTCACTCGTCATGAGTTATTATATTGACATATAACTTGTGAGGTGACCATGCATACAACAAATTTGCGAAAAGTTGGTGGCTCTGTAATGCTCGCCGTACCCCCCCGCATTGCTTGACCTCTTCGTTGGATAGTGCGGGAATCAAAACGAAAGGCGTCGTTCGATGCGATCAGCCTCGCGCCTTAGATCTTGCGGCGCGAAATGGAACCCGTATTGAGTCCCTGCCGGAGCACCTTGTGAACGATGTTCTTGCGCGCCTCACGACGATTCTCGAATAGTTAAAGAGTAACTACTCGCGAATCCTGCTGCTCAGACTCCATGCCCGTCTCGCCGCGAACCAGCACCGACTGGTGTCCGTCGACGCGCCGCAGGTTAACTCCCCAGAGCCACCTCAAACAGATATTCGTAGTCCGCCGTAGAACAGGGGCGCGGGTTCGTGAAGGTGCAGATGTCCCTTGTCGCATGCTCGGCGAGGGAAGGAATGGAGTCACGGAGGACCCCCATTTCGCCGAGATTGGCGGGCAAGCCCAAATCCGCGTTGAGGCTTCGGATGAATTCGGCGGGATCCGCGGCGGCATCAAAACCCATCGCCGTATTGAGCCGCGAGTATTTGTCGCCAACATGGTCTCGATTGAAGTCCAGAATCGTCGGCAGAATCACGGCATTGAGCGTCCCGTGGTGGAGTCTTAAGGTCTGATCCGCGCCGCAAGCGTGGCTCATCGAATGAACCGCACCGAGGCCCTTGCTGAAGGACATCGCGCCTTCGGCGGCAGCCATCATCATCTGCCAACGAGCATCCCGGTCGCTTCCGTCACGCACGGCAGCAAGGAGATGTCCTTCGCGGATGCCCCGCTCGATCCCGTCACAGGCCACCGCCTCGGCCGGCGGGTTCACCTGGGGTGACAACAGCGCCTCGATGCAATGCGTCATCGCATCCATACCCGTCGCAGCGGTCAGGAGCGAAGGCAGGCCAACTGTGAGCAAGGGGTCGCAGATTGCGGTGCGGGGAACGAGGTGGGGGCTAAGGAGGATGAGCTTCTCGCCATTGTCCATGATGATGACTGCGCCGCTCGACACTTCGCTGCCCGTGCCTGCGGTCGTCGGAATGGCGATCAGCGGCGCAACCATTCCGATCTTCTCCATACCGCCCAGCCCTGCCGTGTATCCAAGCAGGTCCCCGTCGTGTGTCACCGCCAGCGCGACGGCCTTGGCAAGATCCATGGACGATCCGCCGCCGAAGGCGACGATGCCGTCGCACTCGGTCGTGCCGTACAACTCCGCTGCCGCTTCCACCGCTGTCTGAGTTGGATTGGCCGGCGTCCGGTCAAAGATCGTTGTCGCATAGTCGTTACCCAGCCGACCTACGAGTTCGGCGACCATCCCAAGCTCCACCAAGCCAAGGTCCGTACAGAGCAAAGGACGACTGATGCCATGCAAGCCGAGCACCGTCGGCAATTGCTCGCTGGCCCCATGGTCAAAGATCGTATGGGTCATGAATGTAAGTGTGGCCACAGGTATATCTCCGCGCTGAATTCAATTCGGCAAGGCCTTATGATGACACAGGTCAATTCTGTGCCTGCCGGGCTTGCAATGAACCAACCTGAAGATTCCAACGACAGCACCAACCCAACCATCAACGACGTAGTGCATGCCCGATTGCGGCGGCGAGAGTTTCTGACGGCATCTGCTGGCGTCGTCTCGGCTGTGGGTCTCGCGCCATGGTTGTTCGCCGGATGTGTGCGCAACGAGGGTTCCCAACAAGGCTCAGGGCCTTCCCTAGATTCCGTGCTCGGATTTGAAGCGGCGCCCAAGTCCGTCGCCGACGCGCTGACCGTGCCGCCGGGGTACACCGCGCGGGTTCTGATCGCGGTCGGCGACCCGCTATTCGACGACGTCGCGCCCTACCGGGATGATGGCGACAATCCTGACTACGCCCGTCGGTGCGGCGAATGGCACGATGGAATGGAGTACTTCGGCCTGTCCGCGAGCGGAATACCGGACCCGAACGGCACCGACCGTGCCCTCTTGGCCATCAACCATGAATGGGTAACGCCGACCTTCCTGCATCGAGCGGGCCCCTCCGCACCCCCGCGACCGGCGCACGAGGTAGACATCGAAACCGCTGCGATGGGCGTGACGGTAGTGGAAATCGCCAAGGATTCGCAAGGGCACTTTCGATACTTGACAGAGTCGCCGTACAACCGTCGCGTCACCACGCTCACTGCGATCGAACTATCAGGGCCTCTGCGCGGCCACGCCAAGCTGAAAACGCGCTATTCCCCGGAAGGCACACGCACGCGAGGAACGGTGAACAACTGCGGAACCTGCAGGACACCCTGGGGCACACTGCTGACCGCGGAGGAGAACTGGGCGGCTTTCTTCGCCAGGGACAGCGAGGACTTGAATCGCCGCTCCGAAGCGGAGAACTACGCGCTTGTGCGCTATGGCCGACCCGCCGGGACTCCACAGGCGTATCAATGGAACACCGCAGCAGGCGGCTCGGATAGCCACAGTCGGTGGAACACGAGCGTCACGAGCAATTCGGCTGACGGGCGTGACGACTACCGCCACGAGATCAACGGCCAAGGGTACATGACCGAGATTGACCCTTATGACGCTGGATCCGCCATCCGCAAGCGCACCGCGTTGGGTCGCTTCGCGCATGAAGGCGCAGCATTCTCTCTGCCAAAGAGCGGACAGCCACTGGCCGTGTACATGGGCGATGACACCCGTAGCGAGTACATATACAAGTTTGTGTCCGATGCGTCCTGGGACCCGGAGGATGCCGGCGCCGAGAACCGTATGGCCGTTGGCACCAAGTACCTCGATCATGGCAAGTTGTATGCGGCGCGCTTCGACGAGGATGGGACGGGTGAGTGGTTGCTGCTGGATATGGCGAATCCGGCAGTCGCCGAATACGACCGATATGCGTTCACAGACGACGGCGACGTACTGCTGCATGCACGGATCGCAGCCGACGCAGCCGGCGCCACTCGCATGGACCGGCCGGAGTGGAGCACGGTCAACCCAGCCACCGGTGACGTGTACATCACGCTTACAAACAATAGCAGCCGCCAGCTCCGCAGCGAGAACGGAGGGGTCGGGGTCGATGCCGCGAACCCTCGCGCCTATGAGGATCGCCGAGAAGACTCAACATCCAAACACGGCAACGTGAACGGGCACATAGTGCGCTTGGCCGAAGACAATTCGGGATCGACGCGCTTTCGTTGGGACATTTATCTGTTCGGCGCAGAGTCCGATGCGGATGCCGGCCTGATCAATCTATCCGGACTTTCCGCGGATCAGGACTTCTCGAGTCCCGACGGCATCGGGTTCGGTAGCGGCACTGATCTGTGCTGGATCCGGACCGACGACAATGCGATGATTGATCGCTCGAACGCGATGATGCTCGCTGCCGCGCCAGGCCAATTGGGAGACGGCGGGTTCTTGGAGCTTGACCACGGCGAAACCAAGGTCGTGACGCGCCTTGGTGCACGGCCGCAAGAGAGTGAGTTGAAACGCTTCCTGGTAGGTCCCGTCGATCAGGAGTTGACTGGTGTCGCGGAGACTCCGGACGGGCGCGCGCTATTCGTCAACGTGCAGCATCCTGGGGTCAACACGCCGTTCGGCAGCGGCGATCAACCCGAGCACTACACAAGCCATTGGCCCGGCAACATGGGGTACGGACCCGGAGGCGGTCTCG
>CAZNYE010000479.1:0-4795 GCA_964577185.1 uncultured Pseudomonadales bacterium
TCAGAGGGGCCTTGGATTGCCCCGTTAGATCCTGCTGAGATGAGTTGGCGGATTTGTGCCTCAGGCGCCCGCCGGTGTTGCGGATGCGTTGCGCGATTGGAACGGGAACTTCCTAGTATCGAGCAGCGTGTGTCATGTCGAGGCTTAGGAGTTTTGGGTCTCCAAGTTTCAAGATTCTGGTGGGAGAACAAGGAATTACATCCAATGCGCGAATAATCTGCTGCGCGACGGCTTTGGCCAGCGGCGGAGGAACGGAGTTTCCAATCTGTCTTGCCCCGTGCCATTTGGTCGCGTGGAAACGAGACGAGTCAGGGAACCCATCACCCCAGCCAAACTCGTCGCCGCAGCGCAATCCTCTTGCGTAGTCGCTGGGCTCGCCCCAGTCGTCGGTATGAACCCAGTCAGCGAATAGGAGCTGTGAGAAGACTTCTGGTTCTGGAAGATCATCCAAAGCATCCTCACAGGTTGGCCCGGCAGGTCGGTCCAGTTGGTGCGTGTCTGCTTGACTGGTACTTGGCAGAGGATACTCTGGGATCTCTAAGCCCTTTTTAGTCCCCGTCAAAAAGAGTCGTTCCCTGTGCTGAGGCACTCCAAAATGCGCGGCATTCAACACTTGCCAAGGCGCGCGCAGCACATAGCCGTTTTTTGAGAAAGCTCCAATCAGTTCTTTTAGAAATGTCCGCTGCCTGCCGAGCGTCAGGCCCTTGACGTTTTCGAATACGAAGTGATTGGCTTCGAGCTCTGCCACGAGTCTCACAAAGTCTTTAACTAGCTGATTGCGGGGGTCGTCCAAAGCCCGTTGGCCGATAAGGGAAAAGCCTTGGCATGGTGCGCCGCCAAACACCACGTCCACCGGTCTTGAGCCGATATTGGCGGCTTTTCGGATCTCGGTGCCCGAAAGCCCAACGACTGTTCTTGGGAGAGTGCGGCAGTTTGGAAAATTAAATGAATGAACCGCCGCGTGGATGGGATCAGTCTCCACAGCTGCGGCTACATCGAAGCCAGCCTGTTCAAACCCAAGGCTAGGGCCTCCGGCGCCGGCGAACAAATCGATTCAAATGGGTCGAGTCATTGAGTGAAAGGGCGGATTATCAGATCGCAATGATACTTGTCGGCGATGGGATTGCAATGCTTGAATCAAGGAAACTTGGCATATATTGGTGCGATGAGATTGATAGTCACAAAATGTAGTGGTAGTTGAATAGTGCGCATCGCGCTTCGCGGTGTGGCTTCGTTGTGGGGTGGATGGGGGCATCCTGCGAGTGGCTGTGTGCTTCGCTACCGGACCCAGGGGTGACTTCCCGTCAAGTCCGTGCGAGGCTGGCGAAGTGGTGCTTCGCATCGCGCTTCGCGCGACCGGGGCTCACCTTCCAAGCATCACCGCCGACAAGCGTGCCGTGGCTTCTTCAGGCTCCATCCAAGCAAAATCCTTATCGCTGAATCCGAGTGCATGCTTGAGTTCGATGTCTTCTTTCATTTCCGCCACTTCGTGCTCATAGCGGGCAATGGTGATCGTGCCGCCCTTGGCGAAGTGGCAATCTATGTTCTCGGCTTGGCAGACACGCCCGACTTCATCGACCGTGTCCTGCATGGCTCGCAGCAGCTTGACGCCTTCCGCCCGGCGGCGGCTGTCTTCGAGCATGGAAGAGATGCCTTGTGCCGTGCCCATGCACCAGCCACCGTTGCGTCCGCTCGCGCCAAACCCGACGTGAGAGGCCTCGAAGACACCGATCTGCAAATCGGGTTGGTGCTTCTTCAAGTAGTAGGCGGCCCAGAGACCGGTAAATCCCGCGCCCACAATTGCCACATCAAGCTGATCGGGCAATGAGTCTGGTTTCTGGGGCAGCTCGAATCCTTCGAGAGAATCAAACCAGAAGCTACCGTTGTGTGCATCGTGGGAATGGATCATTCGGATGTGGCCGAGACCACCAGCCCATCGGTTGCCAAGGTCACTGGTCCGTCAAAGGCTCGCCTCACGCCATCCATGTACACCCTTTCTAAGGCGGTGAGCGGCAGAGGCGGCACTATGTGATAGAGCACCAGGTGTTTGGCTCCGGCTTTTTGGGCCGACTCGGCGGCTTCAATCGGCGTTGCATGATAACTCGGCACATCGCGCATGATTTTCGCAAGCTCCGGAGCACCATTCTCGTCAAATACCTCGGCAAGCTTTCCTGTGATTTCACTCGCGAGGGCCTCGTGCAGGAGCAGGTCCACATCCTTCGCGTGCGCTATGAGGTTGGCCGATTTTGAAGTATCGCCGCTCACCACCAGCGAATGCTCGCCATAATCGATGCGATAGCCAACGGCTTGGGTCACCGGCTCGTGGGAGACGCGAAAAGCGGTCACCCGCACCGGAGGGGAATCGTCAGTATCGAGCACCAGATGGGTCTCGCCATCCTCGGGCAGAGGGAAGGGCATGGCTGACATGCCGGCGCCACCCGGAGGGGCCACTTCCTCCCCGTGATGTGCTGTTCGGTACCGGGTGTCCGCCGCGTAGGCGAGATTGAAACCGGCGACCACGTCGGAGACCACTGGTGGTCCGTAGACCGGGAGTGGCTGTGTGCGATTGCCGCCGACCCCCACCCAGCGCGTCATGGCCAGTTCTCCAAGACCATCAATGTGATCCGAATGTGCATGGGTAATGAATACGGCTTCAACGCGACCGGAATTCACGCCGAATCGACCAATGTTGCGAGCACCATTGGTGCCGGCATCTATGACATAGAGTCGCGGGCCGGCCTGCACGGCGACGCAGGGGCCTGATCGATTGATGTCCGTGAGCGGACCCCCCGCCCCGCAGAGCAGCACATGCAGGCCGTCCGGAAGATCTCCCAGGGTGTCTCGACCGATGCTCCCGACGATGGTGCGCTCAAGCATCATGAATCCAAAAGGCTTGCTTCGGGTCACCGAAAAGACGACTAGGATGAGTATCACGACCACGCCGATGCGGATCAGCCATTTCATCAAATTTGGGTTCATCAGATTAATCCCTCAAGTGTTCTGGAAGCACTGGCACGATAATGCCCAGACCAACCGAATCCAATCCGATGGTCACCAAGAGGAAGAACTTGGCGCTGCCGGTGGCACTCACGCGCTGAGCAGGGATCAGTGTCATGTCACTCTGGTCTCAATGCCCCCCTTTGTTCTTCGGTACAGCGGCCTTTCCCATCGGCGCGTGGTCATAAGCCATGATTCCGGAGCGTCTCCTATCCAGTCCTCAACCAGCCGCAGGTGACGGGTGGAAAACTCAATGAGTTGCGCCTGCTCATCGCCTACCAGACCTTCCTTTGATACGGGTTCGTGAATGGTGACACGCAGTAGGCCGCTGTCCAGTCGCTCGCACTGATAGGGAATCAAGTCGCAGCCGTATCGCAGCGCTAGGCGAGCCGGTGTGGCTGAGATTCGCATTGGGTGCCCAAAGAAGGGCACTTCCAGCCCGCCATCGACGCGAACGTCAATCAGGGTGCCGACGCTTCCTCCGCCGCGAACATGGCGAATCACGGGCTTGAGCGAGGTGTCCCTGTTGAATGTCACGCAGTTGGTTGTTTCTCGTATCTGTGCGAGCAAACGCCCAAGATGCGGGTTTTGCAGTGGTGCCACGAATGCGAGCGTGGGAATACGCTCTAGTGCGAATACAAGCAGCAGGATTTCCCAATTGGCGACGTGTGCGCCGCAGAAGACACCCGAACGCTGCCTTTTTCGGAATGGTTCCAGATCGCAATTCGCGATGATCTGCAGATATTCTCCAAGGGGCGCACGGGCAATCTTGTGGAACTGGGTCATCTCGCCAAAAAGTGCACCGACCGAGCGCCAGGAATCGCTTGCGATTCGTGCACGCCTCGCCGCATCCTTGTCTGCAAAAGCTATGTCCACGTTGTCCAGCACCAGTTGGTGCTTGGGCGATAAGGGTCCTAGCCATCCCAAGAGCGCCTGACCGACCTTCGATGCCCTCGCCGGGCTCAACGGGCCCAATAGCGCCAGAAGCCCCGACACCATCCAAGACTCAATGCGCCAAAGGATATCCTTTACCCAGACCAGGCGCCGTGCATAGCCTTCAAGTCGATGCGTGAACAGAAGTCGCGCCATGCGATAGGCTTAGCCCTTGGGCCAGCGGCGGGCGAAGCACAGCCATTCATTGGGGGTCTCGCGAATCCAACCTTCGAAGAGTGTGAGTAGCTGCGCTGTCATGTCGATTGCCTGCTCGGAGGTGCTGCCTTGAGTTTGCGGCTGAATGGGTGCCAAGAGTGATATCCGAAAGCGAGTTCGTGATAGACGCTCCGCGCGCACAGGAATCAGTTCACAAGACCGACCCAAGGCCAAGCGGGCAGCAGCGGTGTTGCTCGGTGTATCAACACCAAAAAAGGGCAGGGGCGGTCCAGAATCAAGCCTTGTGTCGGCGGCAATACCGACGAGATGGCCCGCGGCGAGTTCGCGCAACAGATGGCGCATGCTCGAGTCTCGCGGCAAGAGCGCAACGGGCAGTTCTTCACGGTATTGACGAATGCGGTCGCGTATGCGGGCGTTCGATTCTGGCGCATAAATGATTGTCAAAGGCACGTCATAGTAGGATGCGAGATAACTGGCGAGCTGCCACGGACCCACATGGGCAGTGACAATCACCGCAGGTGTTCCCTTCTCTCTTAGGGCTTTAATCGAGGGATCGGCAACAAACTCCAAATGCCGCGAACGGCGCTTCCAGAATTGCTTGACATGCGCAAGCTCAGCGATTGAGCGCCCCAGGTATCCGAAGATTTCCCTGCATATCTGGTTGCGCTCTATCTCGGTCAGCTCCGGG
>CAZNYE010000480.1:0-6088 GCA_964577185.1 uncultured Pseudomonadales bacterium
ATTCAGGGCCGGTTTGTGGACCTCGCTGTCAACATCGGCGGGGACGAACAGATCGACCTCCTTGGCCGTGCTATCGAGAGCGACCGTGAGCCGGAGAAGCCAAGCGCCTTGTCCCACGGCGTGGCCGCACTGCGCAGACAGACATCTCCGCCTCTGGCGCGAATGCTGGAAGACTGTTGGCCGCTTCATCCCATAGTAGCCTGTCTGCTCGGACCTCTATCGCGGCGTCGATTTGGTCAGAACCAGCGCAGCATATTTGGGTTTCTCAACTCCACCGAGCCACAGGGCTTTCAAGACTTTCTGCGAGCCGCAGGCGACGGCGACCTCTATGCGCCCGACCGTCTGTGGGACTATCTGCGCATCAATCTCGAACCTTCCATCCTGGCCTCACCCGACGGCCACCGCTGGGCCTTGGCGGCAGATGTCCTGGAACGGTGCGAAGCCATGGCCAGTGAGGAATTGCATCTGAGGCTGCTCAAGACCATCGCGCTGGTGGATTTGCTGAAAGACCGCTCCGGCTTGGTAGCGAGCCTTGACCTCCTGAAACATGCGCTGCCCGACTACGGCTCGGAAGAGATCGAACAGGCCCTGGCAAAGCTGCAAGACCAGGCGCTGATTATCTTTCGCAAGTTCAACAACGCCTATGCCGTCTTTGAGGGTAGCGACTTCGACATTGAGCACGCGGTAGAACAGGCTTTGACGACCATCAGCGAGGTGGACTTTGCCAGGCTTAACGCCCTTGCTGACCTCCAGCCCATTGTGGCCAAGCGCCATTACCACGCCACAGGCACGCTGCGTTGGTTCGACGTGGCTCTTATGCCATTGGCCGAAATCGAACAGGCTGCGGCCAACTACGCCCCCCGGCACGGCGCCATTGGAGCCTTCTTCCTCGCAATCCCGACTCAGGGAGAGGTAAACGAGAAGATTGAGTATATATGCCGCCGCGCTGTGGACCGGTCTCAGGACTGGGACATTGTGGTTGGCTTGCCGCAGGACGCTTGGGATATCACGTCTCTTGCGCGGGAGCTGCTAGCCTTGGAGCAGGTGAGCGACGAGACGCCAGAGTTACAAGGCGACCAAGTTGCACGGCGCGAGGTTGAAGCCCATATCGCGCTCCTCCAGAGTCGGCTGGAAAGCGAATTGCATCGCGCATCCACTAATGCCCTCTGGTATCGGAAACACCACCGCGCCGAGCCACTTACACGGGCCGAGCTTAACAGCTTGGCGTCTGTCCTGGCGGATGCGCGTTTTAAGAAATCGCCGCGCTTGCATAACGAACTCTTGAACCGTAGCAAACCGTCTAGTAATGCGGCGGCTGCGCGGAATGCGCTGCTGCGGAGAATGGTCCTCAGCGAAGGCGAGGCGCGCCTTGGTATTGAGGGCTTTCCCGCTGAGGGCGGGCTGTTCGCGTCGTTATTGGAAGCGACCGGGCTGTACCAAGAAACGAATCAGGGCTGGACCTTTGCTGCGCCCACGGACAATGACGGAGATACCCGCAACCTTGAACCGGCTTGGCAAGCGGCAATCAGGTTTCTGGAGAACAACGCGTACCGCACGGTATCAGCCGCTGAGATATACGATGTCTGGCGTCAGGCGCCGTTCGGTATCAAAGACGGGCTGTTACCGGTGCTGGTGGTAGCGCTCATCCTGTCGCAGCGTCGCGATCTGGCCTTCTATCGTCAGGGCATTTTTCAGGCGCGTATGTCCGACCTGGACATGGATTACCTGGTCAAAGACCCGACCGACATTCAGCTCCGCTGGATGGACCTTTCGGATGCGTCGCGTCGGCTTCTTTCCGACATGGCTGCCATTGTCCGCGAGCTGGACGAGAAGAATGCCCTAACTAACCTGGAGCCCATTGATGTAGCTAGGGGCTTGGTTGCAATCTATGACCGGTTACCGCCGTGGGTTACTCGTACTCATCAACAGCTATCCGCTAATGCGAAACAGGTACGGCAGTTATTCAAGCAGGCCAACGACCCGAACAAGCTGATTTTTGACGATATCCCCAAGCTGTTCAGCAACGGCGCCGATATCCACGAAGGCGATGCCCTGCGCCGAGTCGTGGACTACATGCGCGGGGGGCTGAGAGAGCTGTGCGAAGCCTACCCCGCAATGCTGCACCGTCTACGGGAAACGCTGCTGACCGAGTTGGAAGTACCAAATGCCTCGCCCCCGATGCTGGCCGAACTGCGCGACCGCGCCAAAAATATCCGTCAACTAGGCGGAGATCATCGCCTGGAAGCCTTCATAGTCCGGCTTGGACAGTTTCAGGGGAGCAATGAAGACATGGAGAGCCTGGCGAGCATGGCGACCAACAAGCCGGCCCGAAACTGGGTAGATGCTGATATTGACCGGGCAGCGGTTGAGTTGGCGCAATTGGCGCAACAGTTTATCCGTGCAGAGGTCTTTGCTCGTGTGAAGGGCCGGCCGGACAAACGCCACGCCATGGCCGTGGTGGTTGGTATGGATGGCCGACCGACACCGGTCCATGACGAGTTTGACATCACCGACCTGGAACGGGGAAAGGTGGACGCGCTGATAAACCAGGTAGATGCAGCTCTGAAGCACAGCGGCGAAAACCGGCGCAACATCATCCTGGCCGCTCTGGCCGAGTTGAGCGCTCGGTATCTCAGAGCGGCTGCGGATACTCCAGCCGAGAGCCAGAGGAAGAACAGCAAGGCGTCGTGAGAGGGGTGGAGATGGAACGGCACGTACTCGGACTGTCCGGTGGGCGCGACAGCGCAGCACTCGCGGTCTACATGCGGGAGAATCACCCTGAACTGGACATCGACTACTTTTTCACCGATACCGGCAAGGAGTTGCCAGAGGTGTACGAGTTCTTGGTCAAGCTCGAAGGCTTTTTGGGCAAGCCTATTCTACGCCTAAACCCGGACCGAGACTTTGATTTTTGGCTCAAGCAGTACAATAACTTCCTACCCTCACCGCAGACGCGCTGGTGTACGCGGCAGCTCAAACTGCGGCCTTTTGAACAGTGGATTCGGCCCCTACTAGACGATGGAGAGCGAGTCTACAGTTACGTGGCTATCCGTGCGGACGAGGAATACCGTGAGGGCTATGCCTCAAAGCACGCTAATCTTGTGGTGCAGCTACCCTTCAAAGATGCTGGCATTGACAAGGCCGGTGTCCTGGAAATCTTGGAAGGGACGGGCCTGGGCTTACCCGACTACTACGAATGGCGGACCCGGAGCGGCTGCACCTTTTGCTTCTTCCAGCAAAAGATTGAGTGGGTGCGGCTGAGGGAGCGCCACCCGGACTATTTTGAGGAAGCCAGGGCGTATGAGAAAAACGCGGTCGAGCACGGGTCGCCTTTCACCTGGAGCCAAGGGGAATCGTTGGAGGAGCTATCCAAACCTGAGCGTATTGCTCAGATCAAGGAAGACCATCAAAGACGATTGGAGCGAATGCGTGGCAAGCGCCACGTCAACCCCCTCCGCCCCGACGCTGAGCCTGTGGACATTGACGACCTCTATGGCAAGGCGAAGGTGTGTCTGGCATGTCACAAATGAATTGCTCGTGTTTTTCTAATCGGTATCCCCTGTAGATATATCCCTTATCTTGACGATTAACGCAGCCTTCCGCGATTCTTTAGTAACGCTGCTCCCTTCGCCAAAATCACCGCCTCGAATTATCGAGGCATAGACCTTCTTGTTGTCATCAGAACGAATATATTTCGTCCCTGTTTCGGTCGATATTTCGATTTCTCCCCGTTCAAATCTTGTAAAAATGCTTCGATCTTCTTTTATAGCAGCCAAGCTTGGCTTTGCTGACCGATGCACTCTGTTATCCTCGATTCCTTGTAATGCCTGCTGGATGTGGTCACATGTCTGCTCTGTAAGAACGAGCCGATGTACCGGCTGTGGGCTTCGACCGCGACCAACATAGCAGACTGCAGATTCTATTTCCTCGATATCGAGTCTTTGCGCTTTGTAGTCAGTATCAACGTAGAATAGCGTTATGGAGACTGGAAATGGTACAGGTAAATTTGCAGGCTGCCCAACCCGCCCCATGTCTGCCAACATTTTTTGCTGGATTTCGATAGCATATATTTCCCTGAGACGTCCAATGCGGACCAAGTTTCCTTGTTCTTCCAACAACGCGTCGAGTTCTCTCCAGCTCACGGTTTGGACATCTTTGAGGCTCCATCTGATCCACCTCCTATCTTCATCGGGAAGGATTACTATTGGTGTCCTTACCGGAGCAGCCTTGTATGACCAATTTCTTGGCTGAAGGCTTTCGAGCTTCCCGGAGAGTAATGTTACACGTTCGACGCTATCACGCACGAGGTCGCAAGCGGGTGTAACGACGAGAGAAACGTTATCGCTATCAGCTATTCCACCTTCTTCCTTCCAACGCAGTACATCACCAAACTGCAATTGAGTCTTACTGCCTTCCCTCGACAGGCGAAGCCGGTCCGAATGCGAGAAGACCATTCGATGCACCAAATCCTGTAGATCGGGTGAACCTACCAAATGGGGTGCGGGATACTTGTTCAGATCGATCTCGTTCAGTTTCAGCGCTGCTGTGATCGTGGGGTCATTGCCTTCGATTTCATGCTGTAGGACCCGATCAGCAACATCAAGAAGATACTCTCCCAACTTTTGGTCCTCAAAATCAGTAACAGTGCTCGTATCTGCGCCAAATCCGAGAGGTCAAGGCGGCGCAAAATCTGTATGAAGTTTTCCCGCGCCTTATCGAGACCCTTGTCCCACGCATATACGAACCCGGCGACCCGTTTGGCGTCTTCGTAGTGGCTTGCCAATCTCGTTAATATGTTCTCCAGTGTACCGTCCTTGGCGAGGTCGGCCTTACTGACAACTCGGAAGGTGGAACCGAGAAGGCCTGCTTCGTCTCGGAACCTATTACGCTCATTCTGGAGCCGAGGACTCCGTGACATGAGCACAACGAGTGGCGGGCTCTGTCTTCGGTCGCTGATGAGTTCCTTGACACGCCGGATTGCGCGCTCCATATCGCCTTCAGATTGGTAAAAGCCGAGGAATAAATCGATGAAAACCAAATCTGCTTCTTTGGCTCCCTCGTCGAGTTGGCGCCCCATCTTCGTGCAGGTCAACCGCAGCGTTTCCAATGCGGTGACAAGTGCATCGAGTCCTGTCCGTTCATTCGCCTTCGTGTGTTCGTAGTCACTGAAGAGATGAGCGCACGCGGTCTGCGGCAATCTCGCTCGGTTCTCCCACACAACCGTAATGAAGGTTTGTGAGACTTTCAACTCGTCCGTCGAAGCCTCTTCGTATCCATTATACAGTTCTGCCAGAAGCCTATTTCCATCCTCGCCGAGATCGTCAAAGAAATTTGGCCAATCGACTTCGTTGAGTTCATCAGGGCGTGGGGCATCGTCAAATACATCATCAATAACGACTGCCTTTCGGATTCCACTATCTTCAAGAAGTTTTGACAACTCTGTCATGAGACAAGGACCTCGTTGGGTAGTTGCAGGACGAAACGATGTAGACGGCCGGTCTCGCGATTAACGTGTTCATCAAGCGTTAGGCGTCCGCCATGATATTCGGCGCAATCGCGTGCGATATAAAGGCCAAGCCCCCGGCGCTTGGACTTCTCTTTCAGGGAGAAGAAAGCCCGGAAAACATTCTCACGATTCTCCTTAGCGATGCCGCGACCGTTATCCTCATAGGTAACTGTGAGGGGGTCGTCTTCCAGTCCAATTGTGATGCGCGGTCGAAAGTCGGGTTCATGCCGTTTGCGGAGATCGAGCCAGTAGAGTGAGTTAGCTAACAGGTTTTCAAGAATTTGTACGGTCATGCCCTTGACGGCACGGATACGGACGGCACGCGCCGGCATCGTCACTTTTAGCTTCACATGATGACGGTCGAATTGCAGTTTGTGCCCGCTCAGGATGTCTTCGATGAGATCTCCTAGATTGAAGGTTTCCCTACGCTGACGTCCTGACACGCTCAATGGATCGAGAATGCGAAGACGCTTGCTTACCGATGTCATCTCTGATCGGAGAGAGTTCAGCAGGCCGCCTATTTGCTCTGGTACGTTTCTACTACGTAAGGCTTTAAGAACCGCTAGCGCGTTTTCTGTCGAT
>CAZNYE010000481.1:0-10283 GCA_964577185.1 uncultured Pseudomonadales bacterium
CCAAACCCCGGCGAATAAGTGTGCCGGGACGGCGCCGACCACATCGTCCACCTTGATGGCCTCCATGAATCTATGGAGTTGTGTACTTCGGCAACATCGCGCAGGCGTTCCGAGCGCGCGAACACCTGAACGGCTTCTGGCATGCCATCCGTGAACAAGGATGTTCAGCAGATGGGTCGGGTCATTGCGAGCAAAGGCTGGCCCCAAGTCGGCGTGGCGCTCAGGGTTGACTTCGACCAAGGGACGACCGCGGCGTTCGGCGAACAGGCGTAACGGGGTGGTGTTTATTGGCAAATGGGACGAAACACAGGTGTGTTTTGTCCCATTTAAGGTGAAAGTAACATCCTGTTGGCGCACATCAGCTTGCGCAAACCCGTGTCCTGACTATCGATATGGCGTTCGGCGGGTATCCATAGTGTCGCGTCGGGCACACGCCCCGCGCGACACTACACGATTCTCTCTTCTCGAATGCAGGTGCGGCTCACGAGCTGATCTTCTTGAAACCAGTGCCACGTGCGGGCGCGTTTCTTGTTCTCTGCGTTGATTTGAATCATCTCGTAGAGGTAGCTGCCGGGCATGTCCTTGCGTGTCCAAGTGAGCATGATGGTGCGCTCGTCGATTTCCCAAGCGGAGCCCGCGATACGCTCGGTATCCCACCAGATGCGACCGTCGCGATACACCGCTGGAAAATTGTTCGTTTCAACGCGTCCATCTGACCAGGTATAGATGTTCTGCTGAAAGTAGTCGAACTCGCCTGTCTCTGGAAAGGAGCAAATGAGATGTGAATCGTGCCGGTCAACCACCGAGCCGTCGGGTGCCATGAGCACGTATTCGCCCTTCCATTCGCCTTCGTGACGCACAAGTACGGGCATGCCCGTTCGAATTCCCTGAGCCATGAGATTCTTGAATCTTCGAAGTTGTACAAATGATATATCATTATGCTATATTCGAGTTCAACCACACTTTCGCACAAGGGGTTTAGCTATGCGACGTTTCCTATCTATGGCTGCTGCGCTCGCCTTGACACTGGGCGTTTTTCCTAGCGCTCCACTGTTGGCTGAAGGGGCGCTGGTCGAAGAGGTCATTGTGACCGCGCGTAAAGTCGAGGAGAGCCTCAATGATGCGCCGGTCACGGTTTCGGCCTTTACCGATTCGGCCATTGAAGAACTTGATCTCAATAGCGTGACGGATGTTGCCCGATTCACGCCGGGTTTGAGTTTTTCTCAGGCCTTCGGCCGCGCCACCGAACGTCCGGTGGTGCGAGGGCAGGGCAACATTCTCGCCGGTGTGCAGTTCGGTGTGGAGAGCGGGGTTGCCTATTTCGTGGATGGCATGTATTACGCCGGCGACATCCAGAGCCTCGATATGAGCAATCTGGAGCGTGTGGAGGTGATTAAGGGGCCGCAAAGCGCGCTCTATGGTCGGAACACCTATTCAGGTGCCATCAATTTCGTGACCAAACGGCCCGATGAGGAGTTCGGCGGCAAGATTCGCGCTCGCGGCTTGGAGTCTGGGGAAGAGGAGTTTGTCGGGAGCTTCGGTGGACAACTGATCGACGGCGTGCTGGCCTTGAGGGCGGCCATGCGTCATTACTCATTTGATGGTCAGTGGACGAATTTGGTCACCAATTCCGATGTGGGACAGGAAGAAACCACCTCCTTCAATCTCACGCTCGACTGGTCACCGAATGATGATTTCTCGCTGACCGCTCGGCTTCAAACGCAGGAGGACGAAGATGGTACGCGACCCTTCTTCCTACAGTCGGCAACCGAGAACAATTGCTACCCGGGATACAGGTCCCTAGGCTACATACCAACGGTTGAGAGTACGAACCAGAATCAGTATTTTTGCGGAGAGATCAAGCCGGGGCCCATACAGCTCAATGACGGTCCGGATGCCGACGGAGTGCCAAACCTCATACCGGGTATTGGTCCTGACAGCACCTGTCGAAATATCGCCTGTCTATTTTTCCTTTCGCCGCTGGGCCCGCTGTATTCATTGTCACAGGGAACAGCCTTTAGTGGTGTGGAGCGCGAACTCGACGTCTTCTCCCTCGGTGCCCAATACGAATTAGACTCCGGCTACCTGCTGTCTTTTCAGACCTCTTACAGGAGTGAAGAGAGGAAGACAGGATCAGATTCGGATCATGGCCCAACAAACTTCTTTCCGGGACCTCCAAACGTGGTTGAGTCATTCTTTGCCATCTCAGCCATAGATGACTACACCGAAAGCAGCTATGAGATGCGCATCGATTCCCCGGCAGATGCTTCGCTACGCTGGAGCGCAGGTGCCTTCTACTATGATTTCGAACAGGATGAGACGGACATACTTCGAGGCGGCGCCACAAGCCCTGAAGGCACCGACAATTTCATTACCAATCTCGCCGTGTTTGGTTCCCTTGGCTGGGACGTATCGGAACAAATGACCGCCACGCTGGAGATGCGCTACGCCGACGAGGAGAAGGAGCAGGAGGACTATGATGCGGCTGGCGCACTTGGATTCTCAGGAGCGAAGAGTTTTACCAGTCTTGCTCCGCGCCTCACCCTTGACTACCAGATGAGTGAGAGCACTATGCTCTACGGTATCTATTCGGAGGGCATCAAGCCGGGAGGGCTCAACGGCGCTTCCGGTGCGAACGTGGGTAGGCCTTCTTATGAAGAAGAAGAGTCCAAGAACCTTGAAGGCGGCGTCAAGATGACGCTCATGGATGGGCGCGCACAGCTGAATCTGGCGATTTTCTTCTCCGATATCAGCCAGTATCAGCTCACGACGCCGATCGCCGACCCGACGGGCGCGCTCAATTCCATCGTCACCAACCAGGCGGATGGCGAAGTGATGGGTATCGAAGTCGATGTCTTGGCGCGTCTCTCGGAGAACGCTCGTGTCGGCATCACCTATGCGCTGGCGGACTCCGAGTTCACCGGCGGCTGCGATGAGTTTCAGTGGACGCTGACCAGCGGCGGAGGGCGATGGACGGGCGACCCAGCAACCTCGCTCAATCCCAATGGAATGGGCGATTGCTCGGTTGAAGGACATCAATTCCCCATGGGTTCCAAGCATCAAGCGAGCGCCTATATTGATTGGTCCCAACCCATGAATGCCGGCATGGAATTCTTCGCAAACATCAACATGAGCTATGAGTCCAAGCGATTCACCCAACTTCACCAAGAGTCATACACAGGCTCAGCCCTATTGCTAGGCTTGCGCGCCGGCGTTCGCGGAGAGAATTGGTCAGCCGCCGTCATTGGTCGCAACCTGACTGACGAAGACTCTGCGATCCTCGCCACACGCTGGTTGCAGTCGCCATTCATCAACCGGTTCACCGTAAGGAGCACTGCACCCATGGGCGCAGATACGGGCATGCCGCGCGCTTTCTTCGCCCTGCCGCGTCGCGAGCGTCAGTTCGGTGTCGAATTCAGTTACGAACTCTAAGCCGCCTGCTCCCAATTCGCCGCGACTGTCGCGCCGACAGTTTGCGGCGGGTCTGTCTCTTGCACTTGGAGCACCGCTTCTCGCCTCGAGCCCCGGACCTGTCTTCGCTCGCAGCAATCACTATGATGTGATTGTGCTTGGGGCGGGTCTTTCTGGCCTCGTTGCCGCGCTTAACCTCAAGCGCGCCGGTGCCAGTGTGCTGGTGCTTGAGGCAAGACAAAGGGTCGGGGGGCGCGTCTTCACATACAACCACCTTGCAGACCGGCCGGAGGTGGGCGCCGTCGAAATAGGCGATTCTTACACGCATCTGCGCACCTGGGCGGAGGAGTTTGGGCTCGAAATCGAACCGTCCCACTTTCCGCGCGGACTCACGCTGCACGTCAATGATGTCACCATGGACATCGGCGATTGGCCGCATTCCGAAGCCAATCACCTATCGGATCACGAAAGGCAGGTGCCCCCAAACAGGTTGGAGAGCTTTTACTTGAGCCAAGAAATGCCGCTTGCGAAAGCCGACATCTGGGACGCGCCGGAGTCCAAATCTCTGGATGTCTCCATCACCGAGGCGCTCCGCGCAAGGAGTGCTTCCGATGTGGCCATCAATCTTATTAACATAGCCGGCACCCATAATCACAGCGACCGCATGAGTGCGCTTGTCCGCTGGCGCAGGCTGCTTGCGTTTCGTGAGGAGACTGGTGTTGGTCGGCTGATGCATGGGACAGGGAAGCTGCCGGAGGCCATGGCCGCCGAACTTGAAAGCCATGAGCTCAGGCTTGGTGCCCCGTCAACCGGCTTGCGGGTGAATGTCGATGGGGTTCGGGTGGAGACGGCGACCAGCGACGTCTTTCGAGCAGCGAAGTGTATTTGCACCCTGCCAGTGCCTGCCATACGCAAGCTGCGCCTGGACGCGCCGCTCGCCGCCGTTCAGCGCGAGGCAATCAATGCGCTTGAATACACCAAGGTCACCACGGCCATGATCGATGCCGAGCCATTCTGGGAAGAGGATGGCCTTTCGCCGAACATGTGGACAGATACGCCGCTCGAACGGCTATTTCCGCGAGTAGACCGAGAGACCGGAGAGTTTGTCGGTCTAAAGGTCTTCGTGAACGGGGATGGTGCCGATGCGATTGATGCGCTCAGCGACGAATCCTTCGCAGCCTTTGCGGTCGACACAATCGTCAAGATGCGACCCGCTGCGAAAGGACGCCTGCGTGTTCGCTTCCGTCATAGCTGGGGGCAGGATCCATTCTCGGGCGGTGCCTACGCCGCCTGGCCACCCGGCCGGGTGGCTGAATACCGGGCCGCATTTCACGAACCGGTGGGTCGCCTGTATTTTGCCGGTGAGCACACGGGAATGGACGCACCGGGCATGGAAGGCGCGGTGCGCTCTGGAGAGCGCGCCGCACAGCTTGCCTTGACCGCCTAGCAATCTCATCAAGACTTCAGCAAGTACACAAGAAGGAAGATACAAGTGACCCACAAGTTGATCTATATGAGTTTCGTCGCCTGCCTGCTTTGCATGGCAAGCGTTTCTGCTGAGATGCTGGATCCAACTGATCCGCAGGATGCATTGACAATCCAGCGAAAAATCATGTGTTCCACGGTGGACGGCGAGCCTTCCACCTTTTGGTGGCACGGGCGCGCCTATTCGCGACGACAGGGAGAGCGAGATCGCCTGCTGTTTCTTGTCGAGGGGATGAACATCAGGGCCTGTGTGTCTGATACGCATCCTGAAAGGGGACAGGGCTACAGGATGGTGTCGCGAGAACTGCTCATATATAGAGATCCCGCCACGAGAGAATCCTTAAACACTTGGGAGAATCCTTGGACCGGCGAAGTCGTCGATGTGCTGCATGTGGCCAATGATCCGGTCAACCACTCAGCCTATGAAATCGGTCGTGGTGGCAAGCCCTTTCAATGGAACGGATTGATCACGGAAGGTCAATGGCGAATGAACATCACGGTGCCGCTCTTTTATCCGAATCCACTTGCATCTGCGTATCAAAAGGAGATTGGAGGCACCTATCATGCCACGGAGATGTTTAATTTCTTTGGCGAGGTCGGCGAATTGCTGAATCCGGAGACGACCACAGTGGCTCGTCAGGTTGGATGGGCGCGTATGTCGGACTGGCTGCCCTGGATGAAGATGGAAGGACGCGAAGGCATCATCTACATGCACACGGCAGGTCTCAGGTTGTCCTCTTGGGATGCCATGCCGGAACTGATGAAGCAAGAAATCGAAACCCACTATCCGGACTATACCCAGCCGCCACCGCTTGATGACGATCGCGTCAATGTGACCAGTTGGATGTACTACCAGCGTGTGGCTGAAGGGGAGGAAACTCCTCCTGATCGGGGTGAATAGGTGTTGTTAATCGTGTTCGCTATTGCGATGATCGGGTGAACCCGCACTGCACCCAGCGTAGATTGATGCCGATGAGCCCTGCGCCGGGGTTGGCCCAGGAGTAGGCGAGTGTCTTGCCGGTTGCTTCTTCTATGATGCCGAGCTTAAGCACCGCGACCTGGGTTTTTTGGTAAGTCAGCCGCGCCAATTCGACGGCGTAACCGGTTGGTTCTCCTTCATCAAGAATCGGCGTGATAGAACCTTCATTGTGCGCCCTGATTCCGGACAGAAAGATATAGTCGTCTTCGGACGCGGTCTTGTTGATCGATGCCCTCGAAAGCGCGACCCAACCGCTGTAGTAAGTCACGCGCCTGGCTATGAGCGGCGTGTCATCGGTGGCTCCGGCTGGTGTAGCACTCAAGAGGTCATCATTGATTTGCCATCGCCTTGGGAGTAGCCCGGCGCAATTGGGTTCTTCCGCCAGGACACCCTCGAAACCGTTCAAGTTGTTCATCCAATGGTACTTGCAGAAGGGACCCGACCCGTTGATCGGATGCACCTCCGAGTGCGCCTGCTCTTCGATTTCTTCAAAGGAAAAGAGCCATTGAGGCCGGCCGGGGAACTGTCCCTCGCTCATGGAGAGGCTGAGACTGTTCTCAGAAGCAAGTTCCCACTTCCAGTGTGTTCTCGGTGAGATGGGCGCGTCGTCGAGACCCTGTTGCCACACCTGTTCATTGTTGTTGTACTCGCCGTGCAACAGGCTAGTGAGCTCCTGCAGCGTGGATGCGAACGATGCTGGCAATAGGGCGCAGCCGGCAAATGCAACGACAATCACGGCCGCTCGACCCAGCCGCATTGGGTTATTCTTTGTCGGAGGTTTCATCACGGCCATGCCCCCAATTAGTACGTACCGGACGCGGGCATTGGCGAGCGCGGATAAGATGCGTTCGGGATCGAATTCCGCGCTAGCCACTCTGCGGGCGCCGCATTGCTTCGCGCCCCCGCCCCACGAATCGCGCCGCTCGCCCGGCATCCGCCAGCCGTTCGTTGGGCGTGCGCGCCAAAGTGCGCTCAAACAGCGACGCGGTCTCCGGGTCGGGGTCGCCGAGTTCCTCGCGAATCTCGAATCCTGCGGCCCGGACGAGTCTTTCTACCATGGCCGTCGAGGAGGCGCGTGCGCCGGTCTCGATTCGTGCGATCGTGGATTGCGGCACATTGGCGCGTTCAGCCAACGCCGTCTGTGTCAAACCTGCCCGCTTGCGGGCTTCGCGCACTAGGTTCTGGATGAGCATGGTCGCCATTATAGCCAATTCGCCATAAGCCGCCTGTTCAATGCCACAGGAACGTGAAGGGAGGGGCTGATTCCAACGCTACATGAGGGTGAAGAAGGTTGGATCCGCGACTATTGGAAGATGATCGAGATTCCGTCCCATTCACGATCACATGGCGTTGAACAAGACTGAGTAAGTGTTGACATCGGTCGAAAACTCTGCAATGATCGAATCAACCTATCCATTCTTAACGGCAATTCGTTGCATAGGGAGATACGGCAAATGAGCACGCACGCACACACGCACTTAGTCTAACACGACTAATATCTGTTTTCGTATTGTCTGCCACCTTTAGTAGTGCTTCCGGCGCTGACTCGGCAGTAGAAGTCGATTTTGAAGATTCGCTCGGATTCGAGTTCCCACCACCGTTAGATCGAGACGTTTCCCCACCCAGTGAGGGGCGCGTTTCCTTGGGTCTTGTCTCCAATTCCCCCAACAGCCCCTGCATTGGTGGCGTTTTCGGGCGGGGGTGCCTTGAGACCGAAGTACATCAGATGTTTGATACGGAGTTTGCGGTGGCTGGTGACTGTCCTGAGGGCGTTGATTGTACGATCGTCAAAGCTCCACGACCCGGTGTGAGTCCACCCCATAAACCTTCCGGACCGGGACACAACAGACCCGGGTCCATGGGCAGAGCCATGGGCGGCGCGATGGGCATGGGAAAAAAGGATGAGGAAACCGAAGACGAGAGTGAAGAAGCTGAAGACGAGGACGATTCTTGGCCAACCATCGAAGAGATTGTGGTGATAGCGCAGCGGCTGGTGGACGCGGGAAATCAGCTGATCCCAAACGAGTACGAATACACTTGGCGCGGCGATTTGCTGGATATTCTAAAGACCAAGTTCAATGAGCTGCTAAATCGGCAGACTCCACCCACTTTGCATGCCGGTGTGTGTCCGACGGGCCTGTCGGATTTGCCAGCCGCAATCGGATTTATCAGGCACGACGACGTGCAGAGCTATAAGCTCACAGCTTCGGGACGCGCCATGCAGCGCACCTCTGGATTCTATGCGGTTGACATGGGAATTGCTGTTGTTTTCGCGATTCGTTTCCTTCAGAACGGAGAAAAGCATTACACACCAGGAGTTCACCAGCACACCCATGCATCAACTTGCGGTCTGGCTGAGGCCAGTGACGCCAAGTTCAATTCCACGCGGTCGAGGTCTGACAGCATAGTCTGGCGAAACTACCACCTGATCTTTCAGAATTGCCAACACTGGGCAAAACATGTCTGGGACGGAGCCTGAATCATGAGTAATCTTAATCTACTTCGCATTTGCCTCTTGGGTATTTGGTTCGGTTCGCCTGCGCTTGCACAGAACGTTGAAGAGTACAGGGCGTTCTACGACATCGGGATTTATGACCAGTCCGTTTCCAATGCTGCTGCCAATGCGTTGGTCGAGACCGGAATCGCAAGCGAAAATCTCGAGGTCGTTGACCTCACGCTTCGCGCCATGTCCGAATTGGCGGTGTTCAAGATCAGCGGATTTCCGCATCCGTCAGATCCACTGCCGGAGCGTACGTTCAATGAGATTCCGGGGTTGAAAGCCTATCTTATTGAAACGTATTTCCGCGAACTGGGCCGAACTGGTTCCAATTCTATGGAAGCTAGCCTGAAGTCTATTGAGGCGGTGCAGGATAGAGTGGAAAACCATCCCGAACTCATGGCAGAGCTATTTCCCCACAAGGAGCGGAGCTTTGCCCAGGGGCTTCACAGCTATATTAGGTTCACGGATGATTTGCGACCTGTCTGGCCGACAATTCCGAAAATTCTGTGCGCCTTCTGGGCGGGCGAACTACAAGTGCACGATTTCATTTGGGAGGCGCACGCCATCGACCGCTCTCCCGACATCACTTTCACTACACTCGCCAGACTGAACGACTGTCGGTTCACGACATACGAGGCCAATAGCTTCCGCATGAGCCAACTCCAGCTCGTGCAGGGAGATGACAAACCGGGCGCCTCGGCGACGGTGATGATTGCCTCCGACGGACTGGCGCTGTCGAATCCGCCAGAGGCGTTGACGCTGCTGGTACAAGCAGGGGTGGAAAGACCGCAGGCTTGGGATCATGTGGTCGGCGCTCTCGTCGGGTACTCCGATGAGCAGCTTGATGCGCACGCCGAGACGCTGGGGCGGTTGGTGCGCAACAAGGGGTCGCTCGTTCCCAACGACCCCGAATTGGCGCCGGCCATCGACCGGCTGCGGGCACGGTACGAGTAGCAGTCGGGGACAACGTCCCCACGTATCGCGGCGACTCATCTTGGTCAGTGTGATTGCCTGGCGATCAGGACGCATTGCCCGCGGGCACAGAGTATCCATTGTGTAGGGGACTGTTACTTCAAGACTGGCCAACTTCTCGCGTCCACAACGTATTGAGGCAATGATCATGCTCGCCCTGGTCGCGTCCTGTTTCGTGCTTTCTGGCTTCGCGGCGCTCTTGTACCAGACGGCGTGGATGCGGCTCTTCGCCATCGCCTTCGGCACGTCCGAACTCTCCGTCGCCATAGTCTTGGCCGGTTACATGGCCGGGCTTGGGGTAGGCGCGCTTGCCGTATCGCGACTCGTGAATCGAATTGGACGGCCGGTGCTGGTCTATGCCGTGCTTGAGGGTGCAATTGCACTTTTTGCCTTGGCCATGCCCTTGCTCGTGGATGTGACAGGCATCATCTACGCAGAGGTGGCGGGCGGCCATCTCACGCCACCCGATGCGCATGCGACCGGACAGCCGCTGTTCTACGTGGTGGCTTCGATCCTGATCCTACTTGTGCCCACCGGACTTATGGGCGCAACCCTGCCGCTGCTAGCTCGCTACGCGGTCACGAGTGATCGCAGTCTTGGCAGCCGCATCTCCATGCTTTATTCCTTGAATACCTTGGGAGCCGTCGGTGGCACTCTGGTGGCGGGATTTGTATTGCTTCCGGCGCTTGGTTTGCGCGGCACAATCTGGGTTGGAGTGCTGGTCAATGGGCTGGTTTTCGTGTTGGCCGCGCTCTTGTCGCGGCCAACATCCATTCAAGAGCATGCTCGTGAATCCGAAAAGGCAACGATCAAGTACCAGCGCACCCTCGGTATGAAGCTGATATTGCCGCTGATCGCGGCGTCGGGATTTGTCTCGTTCGTCTATGAGGTGCTCTGGACGCGCATGCTGAGCCATGTGATCGGAAGTAGTGTCTA
>CAZNYE010000482.1:0-4874 GCA_964577185.1 uncultured Pseudomonadales bacterium
GTCCGAGCACATCCGCAATGAGTCTTGTCTGATCCTCGCTCCAGTCGGCGATCACTGGATCCGCCACAAGCGTGAACACGGGGCTGCTGATTGCAAGCGGTTCGCCGTGTCTATCAAAGATGATTCCACGATGGGCAACCACAGTCTCAAAGCGGTTGGAGCGGTTCTGTCCTTCAGTCTGCAGAAAGTCCTTCTGCACAAAACTCAAATAGAACTGATACCCCACGAACAGAGAAGCAAACAGCAAGAAGCAGCCAACCATGATCGAGTAGCGGGTGTTCATGGCATTTCAACCCACTCAACCCGCTCTGGATAGCGCATGCCTAGCTGAGTGCTGGCGATTTCGTCGAGTCTCGCGTAGCTGCGCAGCGCGCCCCGCTCGATGAGCAATCGGCTATAGGTGTGCAATATGGCGTCGCCCTCATCCCAGGCCGCATCGAGCTGGCCCGCAAGCAGTCGCGTCTGCTCAGCCGCCCCAGCCGAAAGGACGGCGAAAAAAGTCACCAATCCGTAGAGTAGCGCAAGCTTTAGGCTGTGTGTCCTCACGCCGCCATCTCCATTGTCTGCTTTTCGATGACTCGAAGCTTGGCGCTGCGCGCGCGCGGATTCGCCTTCATTTCCTCAATGCGAGGAGCAGCGCGCCGAAGGATGGAACGGGCCTGGCTTTGCCGCCCACGAATGGGCAGCTTGGCAAGGCGCGGGTCGCCCATCAGCAGATGCTTGAACTTCAGTTTGACGATTCGATCCTCAATCGAATGAAAGGAAATCACCGCCATTCGGCCTTGTTCGCGCAGCAGTTCAAATCCTTGGTCAAGCACCGCCCTGAGTTCTTCGACCTCTTGGTTGATGTGCATGCGCAGCGCCTGAAAAACGCCGGTTGCCGCGTCACGCTTTAATTGCGAGCGGCGCCTCTGCCGACCGACCAGGGGACGCACCAGCGCCGCCAGTTCGTCGGTGGTGGTGATCGGCATGGTTTTTCGTGTCACCGCGATGGCTTCAGATATTCGCCTTGCGCTCCGAGCAGGCAGGTCACCAAGCTCTATCAAGATTTGACTGAGATCGGCTTGATCCACGTGATCGAGCCACGCAGCCAAAGTCTCTCCAGAGCTATTGTCCATGCGCATATCGAGCGGACCCGAAAAGCGGAAGGAGAATCCGCGAGAGGCATCATCAAGCTGCGCTGAAGAGACACCGAGATCCACGAGCAGCGCGTCGACAGGACCAAGTCCCGCCGCCTCCATGAGATTGCGAATATTCCCGAATCGCCCTTTGAGCACAAGCACGCGGGGTTCGCTCCGCGCCCAGGTATGCGCGTGCAGAACCGCCGCTGGATCTCGGTCCAACACCACCAATCGATCGAGCGGCCCAAGACACGCGAGCAGCGCACGTGCATGTCCCCCACGTCCGTAGGTGGCATCGACAAACAATGCGGCTTCCTCCGGTGTTCCCGCGCGCGGAGCGAGCGCATTCACCACTTCCGATAGCAGCACCGGACGGTGCTCAAAGGCTGAACTCGATGGGCTCATCCTTATCCTCCCGTTGCTGGTCGCGTTTATTGCGTTGGGCGCTACGCCAAGCATCGAACCGTTCCATCCAGGTCGCTTGATTCCAGAGTTCCAGTTTCTGTCCGCCTCCTGCCAAGACCAGTTGCTTTTCGAGGCTCTGGTACTCTCTTAGGAGCGGAGGAATCAGCAATCGGCTGTTGCCATCTATTTCGACCTCCCTGGCGTTGCCGATCAGGAATCGCTGCAAGTCTCGATTGGCCGGACTATCTATATTGGGAAGGGTGAGTATCTGCCGCTCGACTTCCAACCAGTTGGGTGTCGGATAAATCAGTAGACAGGGATCTTCATTGTGGATGGTGATGTGCATCTGCCCCGCGGAGATTTCTTGCACGGTTTCGCGCACCCGCACGGGCAGCATGATGCGACCCTTCGCATCAAGCGTGAGGTTATGGCTGCCGCGAAACATGGTTCGAGAATTTCCTCAAATCCGGCCGCCCAAATCGTTCCCGTCAATGTCAGTCTCCAAGCCCAAAGCCCTCCCTCCAGTGACGGGTCGCGATCAAGGCGATACCGAGTACCACACTTTTTGACACATTACAGGATAAAACTACCACAATTCTCACTTTTTCTCCACCAAGCGAGACGCTACGCCTACTTGTGGAAACTGTCAAGATGCTTGAGTTACCATGCCTGCCGACTCATTCGGACGAGGCGGGAATTGATCACCGAAGCGCAGGATTTTCGCGCCGAGAGCGATTCGCTCTTGGGCCTTCTCCAGGATCTCGACGAAACGGCATTTTCCGAGCCCACGCTCTTCAAGCATTGGAGCACTAATCGAGTCCTCTGCCATTTGCACATGTGGAACTCGGCGGCGTGCCTCGCGCTGACGGACAGCCAAGCCTTTGTGGACTTCTACGCGCGGCTAGCAATCCAGATACAACAAGGAACCCGCATGTCCGACCTGGAGCGCGAATTCTGCGCTGACGAATCTGGACACAGGCTTCTCGCGCGCTGGCGGCAGACTTACACGCATTGCGCGGATGAGTTCCATGGCGCCGACCCCAAAGCGCGCTTGAAGTGGGCGGGACCTGATATGAGCGCGAGATCGTCCATCACGGCGCGGCAAATGGAAACATGGGCCCACGGCCAAGCCGTTTTCGACCTGTTGGGTGTTGAACGCGAGGATGAGTACCGTATTCGCAATATCGCCTTTCTTGGTATGAATACATTTGGCTGGACCTTCGTGAATCGCGGACAGGAGCCGCCGGGCGAACCGCCGCGCGTGGTTCTGACGGCCCCTTCTGGCGATACTTGGGAATGGCACAAGACAAGCGGCAGCGGACTGATTGAGGGCTCGGCAACCGAGTTCTGCCAGGTCGTCACCCAAACTCGCAACGTACGCGACACCTCACTCAAGGTAGAAGGTGAGGTAGCCACACGCTGGATGGATCAAGCGCAGTGCTTTGCCGGCCCTCCGGAAACACCTCCCGCGCCCGGAGCCCGACACATCAATATCAGCTACACTTGAGGTCCAAGTTGACTGGACAGTCGCTGTCGTAGGCTCCTTAAGAGCCTGCGGGGGAGGAAAGTCCGGGCTCCATAGGACAGGGTGCCAGGTAACGCCTGGGGAGCGTGAGCTTACGGAAAGTGCAGCAGAGAGCAGACCGCCGGGTCTTTTGCAAGGCTCGGTAAGGGTGAAAGGGTGCGGTAAGAGCGCACCGCATTGGGTGGCAACATCTGGTGGCTAGGTAAACCCCACCCGGAGCAAGGCCAAATAGGGACTCAATGGCATGGTCCGTGTCGAGTCCGGGTAGGCCGCTAGAGGTGCGTGGCGATGCGCATCCCAGATGAATGACTGTCCACGACAGAACCCGGCTTATAGGTCAACTTGGCTTGTTTGTGATTGGCGTGGGACCGGTGCGTTCCGCTACTCGTCTTTGGAGTATATACAGGTATATACTCTCGTTCGCGCGTAAGCGGTGGCAGCGCCTATGACATCTTTCGAGAGAATTTGCAGAGTACTCGACGAGGCGGGCGTTCAATACGCGCTTGTCGGCGGTTACGCCGTTGCGTTGCACGGTGCCCCTCGGGGCACCTTCGATATCGATATCGCGCTCCGCTGGGAGCAAGAAAACCTGACTCGTGCTGAAGCGGCGCTCATTGCCGCCGGACTGGTATCCCGTATTCCGGTGAGCGCCGAGGATATCTTCCGCTTCCGGGAAGAGTACATTGAGAATCGCAACCTTGTGGCCTGGAACTTTTACAATCCCCAGGATTCTCTCGAACAGGTGGACATTATCATCACATACGATCTGACCGGAAAGAGAACCCAATCTGTTGAGTTGCCGACAGGCAGCGTTCGGCTTCTCTCAATCGACGACCTGATTGAAATGAAGCGGAAGAGTGGCAGGGCGCAAGACCTTGAAGACGCGGCGGCGCTAGAGAAGCTGCGATGAGCCGACACCCAACGGAACCATTGGTGCAGCACTTCACCGACGAGTATCTCGAACGTTGCCGCGAGTTGTCAGCGATGGACATCGTCCGCTTCCTGGAGGATTACCGAGTAGCGGTTGGCGCGGCAAACGCGCGCTCCCGCTTGATCAGCCTACGGGTACCGGAACCACTTTTGGCTGCGTTCAAGACCAAGGCGCGCCTGCAGGGCGTTCCTTACCAATCCCAAATCAAGGCATTGATGCGGGAATGGCTCGCCGATTCGCCATAGTCGGCATGTGAACGCGCAGGGAACAAATTCGCGCCGGTTTCGAGAATTTGGCAGACGCGCCTCGGCGACTGTAACCTTACTTAGTGTCGGATCAAGCCCGTTCTGTCCTTAGAACGGGCTTGATCCGACACTAACCCGCCAACTTCAATGCCCGCCTGTAGGTGGCGCCGCGCGATTCCCCGGTCGCCCGAGCCACCAGGCGTGCGGCCTGGGAGGTCGGCAACTCGGACAGCAAGATCCGCAGCAATTCTTCGGCTTGACCAGAGATAGCGCCCGAATCGTCTCGCGCTCGCCTTTCCACCACCAGTACCAACTCTCCACGTGGTGCCTCGCGGAGAAACTTATCGCGCAATTCTGTCACCCTGCCGAGATGCAGGCTTTCGTACATCTTGGTGAGCTCCCTGGCCACCATGACCCGCCTGTCCCCCATCACGGTCAGAAGATCTTCAAGCGTCGCAAGGAGCCGGTGGGGCGCTTCAAACAAGACCATCGCCAGCCCAAGCGCGTCGAGTTCCATGAGACGCTTTTGACGTCCTTCGGTGCGGCTCGGCAAGAACCCATCGAAAACGAATCTCTCGCTCGCCAAGGGACACACCGATAGTGCGGCAACCAGCGCACTCGGACCAGGAATTGGCACCACCCTGTGT
>CAZNYE010000483.1:0-2223 GCA_964577185.1 uncultured Pseudomonadales bacterium
GCCTTGGGATGTCGATTGCCTATCGTTCAGACGGCCATGGGATGGGTGGCGACTCCGCAGCTTGTGGTTGGTTCGGTGTCCGCTGGGGCGTTTGGCTTTCTTGCCGCGGCCGTCATGACGCCCGAGGAGTGCGATTCAGCGATCGAGAACATCAAAGCACACACCTCGGCGCCCTTTGGTGTCAATCTGCATTCGTTTCAGCCGGGCGTGGATGCCATTGTCGATGCCTGCATTGATCAAGGGGTCGCGGCCATATCCTACGGCCGCGCACCCTCGGCCAGGTTGATCGACAAGGTGAAGGCCGCCGGCATCAAATGTGTGCCGACCATAGGCGCAGCCAAGCATGCCTCACGCGCGGTGTCGCTTGGCGCGGACGTGCTGGTCTGCCAAGGTGGAGAGGGAGGGGGCCATACAGGAGTAACACCCACTTGGTTGTTGCTTTCAGAGGTTCTGGACATGGATCTCGGAGTGCCGGTGGTTGCCTGCGGCGGCTTCAAAGATGGACGCGGACTCGCGGCAGCCCTCACCTTCGGCGCTGACGGCATCGCCATGGGGACTCGATTCCTGCTCACGGCGGAGAGTCCAACCCCACAGGCCACCAAGGACCGCTACCTGCAGTCGGAAGTCACCGAGATCAAGGTATCGACCAAGCTCGACGGCTTGCCACAGCGCATGATTATGAATCAGCGGCTCGAAGCCTTGGAGCGGGCTTCGCGATTGCGACTATTGTTGATTGCACTCGCAAGTGGCTGGCAATTCAAACAACAGATGCAGATGAGCTTTCTTGAGCTGATCAAGTCCTCCTGGGGCATGTCCCGGAGTTCAGATACCTCGCTTGCACAAACCCTTATGGCTGCCAACGCACCCATGATCATCCAACAGTCCATGGTCAACGGTCAACCAGATGATGGTGTGCTTCCAAGTGGACAAGTCGCGGGGCTCATTGACGACCTACCAACTTGCGCCGAGTTGATCGACAGCATTGTTTCAGACGCCAATGCACGGCTCGCGAGCAGCGCAGATTTCATGGAGGGCTAAGACATGCCACTCAATACAGACATCAATGGACCCGTTGCGGAGCTCGTATTTGATCATCCGCCGGTGAATGCCTTTCCAGGGTCCATGTGGCTGGAACTCTCAGACATGATCACCGAACTCGGCCGCCGGCAAGAACTTCGCTGCATCCTCATCCGCGCCGAAGGCAAAGGTTTTTGCGCCGGCGTGGACATCAAAGAACTGGCGGCCGACTCCAGCGCCATAGTAGCGGTCAACAAGGGCAACTTCCTGACCTTCAAAGCCATTCACGAATGCGAGATCCCGGTGGTGAGCGCTCCGCACGGCTTTGTGCTCGGTGGCGGCATAGGCATCTGCGGCGCTTCCGATGTGGTGATCGCCGCGGATGATGCCTATTTCGCGCTGCCAGAAATTGACCGCGGTGCAATGGGGGGCGCCTCGCACTTGCAGCGCATGTTCCCGCATGCCAAGGTGCGCTCGGCCTTCTTGAGCGGAGGACGCATCAGCGCCCAGGAAGCCGCGAGCCTTGGCGGGATTGAGCGTGTGGTCGCGCGCGATGATCACTTGAATCAGGCGCGCGAATTCGCAGCCTTGATTGCTTCGAAGTCACGCGATGCCTTAAGGGTCGCGAAGCAAGCATTGAACGGCATTGAGGCCTTTGACGTAGACCGAAACTATAGGTGGGAGCAAGGATTCACCTTCGAGATGTACATGCACGAAGACAGCCAGTGGGCACGCGATGCGTTTGTGGAAACTGGCCAGAGCGCGAAATTCGATGACCCCCGTGACGGCCGAACACCATGAGCGGATTCTGTGAAGGCCGAACGGCCATAGTGACAGGCGCCGGTAGCGGCCTGGGGCGCAGCTATGCCAAGGCGCTGGCGGCCGCGGGCGCCAATGTGATTGTCAACGACATCAATTTTGATACGGCCGCTGAAACCGTCGCCAATATTAAGGCGGCAGGTGGCAGAGCCCAGGTCAGCACCAATGACATCACCGATCACGAGGATTCTGGACGATTAGTGCAGTACGCGATCGATACCTTTGGTGACTGCCAAGTGATTGTGAACAACGCCGGCATCTGTCGTGACCGCATGTTCGCATCGATGAGTCCCGATGACTGGGACCAAGTGATCGCAGTGCATCTGAAAGGGCACTTTTGCATTGCCAGCCACCTGGCTCGCTATTGGCGCGCTCGGTCGAAGGAAG
>CAZNYE010000484.1:0-7207 GCA_964577185.1 uncultured Pseudomonadales bacterium
CGAATCCTTTGTTCCTATGACTACGGTCAGCACACGCCCCGCCGATGTGATAAGAAACTGGCGCGTCATTGACGCGAGCGACCAGGTGCTTGGGCGGCTCGCTTCGTCTGTTGCCAGCGTTTTGCGCGGCAAGGATAAGCCGGAATACACGCCGCATGTTGATGTTGGAGACTATGTGATCATCGTGAACGCGGAAAAGATACAGGTCACTGGCAACAAGCGCGAGGGCAAGATGTATCATCGCCATTCGGGGTATCCAGGAGGACTGCGAAGCATGAGCTTTCGCCGACTGCAGGAACGTTTCCCCGAACGTGTTGTGGAACTTGCTGTCAAGGGGATGCTTCCAAGGAACCCCTTGGGTCGTCAGATGTTTCGCAAACTCAAGGTGTATTCTGGGCCTGATCATCCGCATCAAGCCCAGCAACCACAGCCCATGGAGATTTGGCATGCCCGAAGGCGCTGAATATCACTACGGTACGGGTCGTCGCAAGACCTCTACCGCGCGCGTTTATCTAAAGCCGGGTAGCGGACGGATATTGGTGAACCGCCGTCCGCTCGATGAGTACTTTGGTCGAGAAACCGCACGCATGATCGTGCGTCAACCTATTGAGGTTGCGGAACTCGACGATCAGCTCGATGTCAAAGTCACAGTGCGTGGTGGCGGTGGTTCGGGACAAGCTGGTGCGATTCGACACGGAATCGCGAGGGCCTTGGTCGAATTGAACAGCGAGCTCAAGGCACCGTTGAGGGCAGCCGGATTCATGACCCGAGACGCACGCGAAGTTGAAAGGAAAAAGGTCGGTCTGCACAAGGCGCGCAAGCGTCCGCAGTATTCGAAGCGTTAGTTGCCCAGATCAGAAACTAACACACTATGAACAATCCATCAATCCATTCCTCGTCGCTCTTGGGTTTCTTTTGCTAAGAATTCGAATATAAGTATTCTCGATGGAGTCAGTTTCAGCCGTAGAAGCGCCGCAGCGAAGGCGATTTTTGATTGGAGCCACTGCCGTCGTCGGAGCCCTTGGGGTTGCGGGAGCCGCGGTGCCCTTCGTGCGTTCGTGGGCACCAAGTGCCAAGGCGCGCGCCCTTGGTGCCCCCGTCACCATAGACATCGGCGGTCTCACTGAGGGCAACATGGTCAGTCCGATGCCCGCTTGGCGTGGCAAGCCTGTGTTTGTGATCTACCGGACACGAGCGCAGGTCGAGGAACTCGAAGCGCCCGACGAGAGTTTGTCGGATCCGGATTCTGAGCGTCCTCAGCAGCCTGACTATGCGCAGAACAATTGGCGCGCCCGTAGACCCGAAATCGGCGTGTATCTGGGTGTCTGTACCCATCTTGGCTGTTCACCCAAGTTCTCCGGTGAATCAGGAGAGGAGGGCATTGACCCCAACTGGGAGGGAGGGTTCTTCTGTCCCTGCCACGGTTCGCGATTCGATCTTGCCGGTCGCGTGGTGCGTGGAGTGCCCGCCCCATCGAACTTGGAGGTGCCGCCCTATCATTTCGCCTCGGAAACTCTCATCGTGGTCGGTGAAGATAGTGGGGAAGAAGTCGCCTGATGCGTGCCGGAACCCCTGAAGCACCGCCTTCACGCTTTGAACGTGCGATTTCGTGGGTGGATGAGCGATTCCCCCTGACCGAGACCTGGAATTACCACCTCGCTCGCTATTACGCACCAAAGAACTTCAACTTTTGGTACTTCATGGGCGCGCTTTCGTTGCTCGTTCTGGTCATTCAACTCGGTTCTGGTGTGTGGTTGACCATGAGTTACGTTCCGAGTGGCGACCAGGCCTTCGCATCGGTCGAGTACATCATGCGCGACGTGGACATGGGCTACATCATCCGCTACATGCACACGACCGGGGCATCCGCCTTTTTTCTTGTGGTCTATCTGCATATGTTCCGCGGCATGCTCTACGGCTCTTATCGCAAGCCACGTGAGTTGCTTTGGCTGATCGGCATGGCCATTTTTCTGGTGCTTATGGCCGAGGGCTTCTTTGGTTATCTGCTGCCTTGGGGGAACATGTCTTACTGGGCCGCGCAGGTAATCGTCTCACTGTTTGGCGCCATTCCGTTCGTCGGGGAGGATATCGCACTGTGGATCCGCGGCGACTTTGTGATGTCCGAAGTGACCCTCAACCGCTTCTTCGCCCTGCATGTGGTGCTTATCCCAATACTGCTCATCGCGCTCGTATTTGTGCACCTGGTCGCCTTGCATCACGTGGGGTCGGGCAATCCTGATGGCATCGAGATCAAGAAGAACAAGGATGCCAACGGCATCCCGCGTGACGGCATTCCCTTCCATCCCTACTACGTGGTGCACGATGTCAATGCCAGCGTGATATTCCTGATTCTCTTTTGCGCGGTGCTCTTCTATGTGCCGGAGATGGGCGGGTATTTCATCGAGAAGCCGAATTTCGAAGAAGCCAACCCGCTGAAGACACCAGAGCATATTGCCCCTGTGTGGTACTACACGCCCTATTACGCCATGCTGCGTGCGGCGACCTTTCCCCTTTTTGGCCTCGATGCGAAGTTCTGGGGCTTGGTGGTCATGGCGGTTGCCATATTGATCCCGGCAGCCTTGCCTTGGCTTGATCGGAGTCCTGTAAAGTCGATTCGCTACAAGGGTCTTTGGTCGAAGTGGATGCTGGGCATCTTTGTAGTGAGCTTCCTAGTGCTCGGTTACCTTGGCACGATTGCGCCGTCGCCAGTGGCCACCTTCGCCGCACAGATTGGCACCATGGCCTACCTGTCCTATTTTCTTTTGATGCCTTGGTACACCCAGGTCGAACAGACCAAGCCGGAACCGACAAGGGTCAACTACTGATCATGAACCGACTCGCCTGTTGTGACGTGAAGTTGGTGTCGGTCGTCATTGTCGCGGGCCTTGTGGGCCTACTCTCAGCGAGCGCTGCCTTCGGTCAGTCTTCGGCCTGCCCGGTGGAGGCCGATATAGAGTGGCAAGACTCGCCATTCGAGCCGGACTTGTCGGACTTGCCGTCCCTGCAAAGAGGCTTTCGCCATTACGTGAACTACTGCCTTGGCTGCCATGGTCTGAAGTATCAACGCTATGAACGCACCGCCGATGATCTTGGGATACCTCACGACCTGGTGCAAGAACATCTGATTTTTTCAGATCAAATGATCGGCGACCTCATTACCACCTCCATGCCGAAAGAGTCGGGCGCTTGGTTTGGTGTTCCACCTCCGGACTTAACGCTGGTCGCCAAGCTGCGCGATCCCACTTGGCTCTACAACTACTTGAACGCCTTTTACCTCGATCCGTGTCGGCCTTTCGGGGTCAACAACAAGGTGTTTCCCAATGTCGGCATGCCGCACGCACTGCTCTCGCTGCAGGGGAACCAGCGCCCGGTATGCAAGCAGGTGCCCATGATCGCGGAAAACGGCGGGGAAGCCCGAGATCCCTTAATCCCAGGGAAGGTGTTGACCGAGGAGCAATGTGGTCTGCTTGAGGTGGAGGAAGGTAGCGGAACCCTGTCGGCGGAAGAATATCGACAATTTACCTGGGATCTCGTGAATTTCTTGCACTATGTCGCCGAACCGGCGCGCACGGACCGTTACCGCATCGGGGTGTATGTGCTCTTGTTCCTGGTGTTCCTTGCCGTATTTACCTGGCTGCTGAATCGCGAATACTGGAAGGATGTGCGATGAGGCAAGCTTCAGTGGCGGAGAATAGTCGTGCAAGGGGGTGACCGCGACCTCAGCCACCAGTATTTTGGTCGCTCGTCCATGACCCTCTTTTCAGACCCACAGGACCACGCGTCACACAGGGTTCGCATGGTGCTCGCTGAGAAGGGCGTGTCCGTAGAAATTATCAACGTTGAACCAAATCAGGTTCGAGAGGACTTGGTACAACTCAATCCCTATGGTGGCGCCCCAACCCTGGTGGACCGCGAACTCTCCCTGTACGAGTCGCGCATCATCATGGAATATCTCGACGAGCGGTTCCCGCACCCGCCTTTGCTGCCTGCCTATCCTGTGCTGCGTGCCAAGATACGTCTGTTGATGCATCGCATCGACCGTGATTGGTCACCGGCGGTCAGGTTGCTGACGCTTGGCAAGGCCAAGGAAGCTGTCGTCGAGAAAGCCGTTAAGGATCTGCGCGAGAGCATAACTTCTATCGTGCCCGTGTTTGCCGAGCACAAGTTCTTCTTGAGCGATGAGTTCACGCTTGCTGACTGTTGTGTCGCACCCATCCTTTGGCGGCTCGACGCGCTGGACATCAAGCTTCCCCCGCGGGTAAAACGCTTGTTCAATCCCTACACGAGCCGAGTGTTCCAGCGTGACTCGTTCCGTATCAGTTTGACGGAACTTGAACTTGAAATGGGCGCGTAGCACTCGCGTTCTCGGCCAGTGCCTTCTTCAAGCACCTCATCAGGCAGCTTCACGCCAAAGCTACCCTATATCCTTTCCGCCATGGTGCAATGGATCCAGGACAATGGCTGCACGCCCATGCTGGTGGCGTCAATCAAGGTTCCCGGCGTTTGTGTGCCCGCTGGTTATGCACGGGAAGGATTGATCACCCTCAACATATCTGATCAGGCGGTGCACGGACTCACAATCGATGAGGACATGGTCAGTTTCGCGGCGCGTTTTGCTGGTCGACACTTTGATGTGCGATTGCCACTTGAGTCAATGCGCGCGCTGTTCGCAAGAGAAGACCCTGAGGCGAGCGCGGTATCGCTTGCCGACGCGGCGGCGGAAGTATCCGCGAGTCGCGCAGGAGAGCTTGAAGAAGTCACGCAGATTCGTGAGAGCCTGGCGAAGGCCCCAAAGCTGAGGTTAGTTGAATAATCCCGCCACTAAATCCGCGTAGCGGATTTGGTCGGAGGATTATGAAGCCGCTGTGTTCCCTGCACGTCCGTCTTTCGGCCTCGGGCGCAGGTGGCGGCGGGAGGAGGCGCCGTGAAGTGGTGTCCCTTGAGTATGGTGTGCTGTGTCACATATTGATTGACAAAACTGGTTGAATTGCATTTCAACCAGTTTCTGACACACCATCACCTTTCTACGGGCGTGACGTACTCAAACAGTTTCACGACCCGTAGCACTCCCGACGTGTTGGCCGTGAGTTCCCCCGCGGTCTTGCCTTCTTCTTCGCTTACCTTGCCCATCAGGTACACGACGTTGTTGACTGTGACCACCTTGATCCGCAGCCCTGAAACATCTTCGGAACCGAGTAGTCTGGCTTTGACGCGGCTCGTGATGAGGCTGTCATTCGTGCGTGCGAGAAGGGCGGGCCGCGCGCTGATGGACATGTGGTTGTATACGCCACGCACCTGCGATACCTTCAGCGCTTGTTCTTCTATGAGCGTTTTGAGCGCCTGACTCGGCACCTCTCCCGCAAGCAACACCAAGCCATCCATGCTAACAACCTTGATTCGCGTGTCGTCCAGGTCCTCGCGAGCCTCCCTGATGAGCGCGTGTACCGTGTTTTCAATGTAGCCGTCATCAATGAACTCTCCTGGAGTTCTTCCCTCGCCGGTGTAATTGGCGCAAGCCGCCAGGGTGAGGCACATGAGGAGGAGCCACGAAAGGCCATTGCGCCCAGGCACGCAAGAAGGTCTCTGTGGGTGAATTACCATATCAAGTTCCCGATTTGCTGCCGAGCTGTAAACGCATTTTCCACCCAATCACACTCAAGGAACAAGCCATTGCCGGACACACCCGCCACATCGAAGCGTACATTGCACTTGGCGAGTTCTGGGTGTCTTTGCAAAAAGTGCCGCGCACTCTGCATAATCCTCCGCTGCTTGTCGAGGGTCACTGTTTCAATCGCATCGCGAAGCGTGCCAGCGCGTTTGTATCGAACTTCCATGATCACAAGCAAGTCGCCTCGGCGGGCGATCAGATCGATTTCCCCACCTTTGCAAAGATAGTTGCGTTCCAATATGGAAAAGCCGCGTCTCTTCATACAGCGCGCAACGTATCTTTCAGCGCGCCGTCCAATGCGCATGCGGGGTGTCATTCCTCGTCTGCGAGCGCGGCAACGATTCCAGAGCGCACTTCGCTCCATACCAGTTCGCGTGAAATATGATTGCTACTGGTGCGCAATAGCCCGGTCGCTCCGTAGAGCGCGTCAAACAGTGACTGCTGCTGTACCTCACGTAGCAGGTGAAAACGGTCGGCTAGGCGAAAGCAGTCAACACCGACCGCGCGAAAGGTCGCGATTGTCGGAGATGCCTGCCCGAATTCTGACCGCATTTGGTCTCTGAGCTCAGACTGATTGAGATTCCAGGGCAACTCAAACAATCGTGCTCCCTCGAAGACATGGTGGTCGCTTTCGCGCACCTCTCTCATCATTCTCGAAGTGCCAAACACCGGTATATCGTTCGCATCATGGTAGCGAAGCGCGGGATGCAGCGCCGCGGAAAGGCTCCCATCAACGAGTGACACTATGGCATCTATATCTTGACGCCTTCGGTTCTCAGTTTCGACATTGCCTTGCAGCAGTCTTCGAATACTGCGAATGCGAGCTTCAGAACCGTCAATCAGCAGCGAAAGGCCGACTTCCTCAGTTACCGCTGCCACGCCAGAGAGTTCTACCATTCCGATCACATGATCGGCTTGAAGCGTTTCCCGCAAGGTATCCAGGGCTCGCCTGGACCAGCCGCTTTGCGAGTGGTATGCGAGTACCCGAGTCGCACCGTGCGCTTCGATACGCCGTGCCAGGGACTTGACTTCGTCTTCTGTGGAAATTCGCAGTTCGAATTGTCCATCGCCAAGAATGTCATGGTTTTCGACGCGATTCAGCGCTATCCAGCCGAGCATTCTTGGCAACACGGCTTGCACCCGGTCGATTCTAGATCTGGAAACAGGGCCGATTGCGACTTCAATCCGATCTCTGATGAGCTCGGATGCCAATCGGGAATAGTCAGCTGTTGTAGTTAGGCTGTCGGCGTCGTAGACCGTGAAGGTCACTTGGCTGTTCGATGCCGCCGCGAACCAAGCTGTCGTAAAGCCATCAAGAAAGGCGTTGCCGAACGTGCGAAGCGGTCCGCTCAAGGGCAGTATGAGGCCGACTCGAATGGCAGAATTGGGAGTCTCGGCGATCAACCTCAGGGGTCTCGGAAGCAGGCCTTGGCGAAAAGCTCCATCGGACGAATCCAAGGCGCGCCGCAGGAGCTGCCGCTGCTGATTGAGATTGCCGGTTTCGAAAAGACGAAAAGCAAGTCGCCACCAGGATTGCAT
>CAZNYE010000485.1:0-3489 GCA_964577185.1 uncultured Pseudomonadales bacterium
ATCCCTACTACACCATTGATGGCATCAGCCGCGGGTTCAGTCTCTACTATCGACAGACCAATTACGATGAATTCAACTTGGTTCGCTATTCGTCGGATTCGTTCGGGGCCGGCGCAAACTACGGTATTCCAATCGGAGAGACACAGCGCCTGAGATTTGGCTTCAACGTCGATTACACCCAGCTTTCGGCGAGCACCTTCACGGCGGAGGAGATTCTCGAATACTTGGAGTCTGCCGGTGACGAGGCGCTGAACCTGAAACTCACCGGCAGCTATTCGAACGTGCGCCTGAATCGTGGGCTTTTTCCTACTCGGGGGTATTCGCAAGAGCTTGGCATGGAACTCTCCGTGCCCGGAAGCGACACGCTCTTTTACAAATTGCAATATGAAGGGCAAATCTACTTCCCTCTGCTTGCGGGCTTCACGCTCAAGCTGCGGTCGAAACTAGGGTACGGGGAGGCTTATGGCGACACCGATACCTTTCCCTTCTTCGAAAACTTCTTTGCTGGCGGCTATGGTTCAGTGCGCGGGTTCGAACGCTTTTCGCTTGGTCCTCGCACCTCGCCGCGTGGGAGCGGGAATACGGGAGATACGTTCATTTATAATCAGGATGGAGATCCCTTGGGCGGCAACATGCTGGTAGAGGGAAATGCCGAGATCATATTGCCGCTACCCTTCATTGAAGACACCACCTCGTTTCGTCCCGTGATGTTCCTTGATGTCGGCAATGTATTCTCCACTCACTGCGCATCCACCGCGCTCAATTGCCTAGAGTTCGCCTGGGATGAATTGCGGGCTTCCACTGGACTCGCGTTTACCTGGCTCTCGCCCATGGGGCCCATGACCTTTTCGATCGCGAAAGTACTTCGAGAAGGGCAATTCGACGAGACCGAGAGCTTTCAGTTTGAACTCGGTCGGGTGTTTTGATCCGATATTGGGCTTGTCCAACTAGAGCGCAAGGCAAAGCGTCACCATTCGGCCTCATGTAGAATGATCAGTTATTCCGCTGTGTACGGAGCGACAAAGTTGCTTAAGACCCCTAAGAACATTTGCACATTCTTGTTCTTCACGCTGTGCTTGGGCGCCTCGTCAATCGCGTCGGCGCAACTCGTTATTGGCTTCGTCGATACCGCGCGTGCCATCAGTGAAAGTGACGAAGGCAAGGCGCTGCTAGAGCAAATTGAATCCGAATTGGCTGAAGACCAGGCCCGTCTTCAAGCGCTGCAGGATGAACTCGCGAGCTTGCAGGAGAAGTTTGAAACTGATCGGGAAATCATGAGCGATGACGAGCGTCGCAGGCAGCGGAGATCCATAGAAGAAAAGAACTCCGACTTGCAGTATGAATTCCAGAAATACCAGAGGGAACTACAAGAGCGTCAGCAGGAAGTGCTGCAAGAAATGGCGCCCAAGGTCAATGCGGCTTTGGCCGATATCATCGAGCTGCAAGGAATGGATGTGGTGTTCGAACGCCAGGTCGCGACTTTTGTGAATCCGAAGCATGACATTACGCGGCGAATTACTGAAAAGCTCAACGAAAAGCAGTAACCGGAGTAGGAACAAATCTCATAAACACATCTCATGCACATCTCATGATTACTGCGAACTCGCCCCGCACGACCGTCTGAGATTCGGTTCGGCGGGGATCTAGCCGAATCGATGGCGTATCTGGCAGTTCACACGGGAGTTAGCAGCCATCATGAGATTTGCCGCCAGAATAGAGCGTCTCTTGATTCTGGCCCGGCACGTAGGGCTTGCGTTGTGAGGCGCATGCGTTCGAGGTGACCATACGAGGTGACCATACGAGGTGACTATGAACAGCACCGAGATGAACGTCCAAGAGGTGTTCGAGTATCTCCCACACAGATACCCCTTCTTGTTTGTGGATGGTGTGGTCACGCTTGAGCGCGGCAAGTCGATTCACGCCTACAAGAATGTCTCCATCAACGAAGCGTTTTTTCTCGGGCACTTTCCCGGCAATCCCGTGATGCCCGGCGTGCTGATTGTTGAATCCTTGGCGCAAGCTGCCGGAATTCTGGGATTCAAGACCCTGGGGCGGAAACCGAGCGATGGGGTGGCCTATTACCTTGCCGGCGTGGAGAATGCCAGATTTCGAAAGCCCGTACTTCCGGGTGATCGACTTGAACTCCATGCAAGGCTCACAGCTTACCGCCGAAAGCTGGTCAAGTTCGATTGCGGGGCCTTCGTTGGCGAAACTCTGGCTGCCTCTTGTTCCCTGACCTGTGCCGAACAAGAACTCTCTTAGGCGTTCCGGTAACTACTCGCCCCCCTTGACACTATGGGAGCTAGTCGCTCTATCGCCGCTGATGGTCTGCTCACTCAATGCGTGCGCCCACAAGGGGGCATTGTCCCATAGTGTCAAGGGAGGCGAGTAGTGAAGGTTTCGGAACGCCATATTGTTCGTCAGATGAGTGCGCCTGTGCTTGCCGGTGTTGATGAGGCTGGCCGCGGCGCGCTCGCGGGTCCTGTCGTGGCCGCTGCGGTGGTGATGGAATCTTTGCCTCCTGGGGTCACCGATTCAAAGCGTTGCACACCCAATCGACGCGAAGCATTGGCTGAGGCGATTCGAGACGGCGAGGGCGCCTGGGCGATCGGCCTTTCGAGCGTCGAAGAAATTGATGCCCACAACATACTTCAGGCCTCACTGCTGGCTATGAAGCGAGCGATATTGAGTCTCTCGATCATGCCATCGGCCGTGTTGGTCGATGGTCTTCAGGTACCAGACGTGCCTGTCCCCTGTCGGGCGATTGTTGCAGGCGACGCCAAAGAGCCCTTGATTGGCGCCGCCTCGATACTTGCCAAGACCCACAGGGATGCGCTCATGCGTGGCCTCGCCGAGGAATATCCACAGTATGGATTTGAGCAGCACAAGGGTTACGGCACCCGGATGCACCTGCAAGCACTGGCTCGATTCGGTGCCTGTCCCCATCATCGCAGGCACTTCAGGCCGGTCACGAATGCGAGTAGGCAGAGGGACTCCCTGTTTGCCCTCTGATCGACTTCGCGATATAGGTTCGAACGCCCAATGCCTGACGTTTGAAGTCTGAGGGTGTTGGTAGAACCGAACCTGTAAGGCAAGTCTTCTCGCGTCTTCGGAGTTCTTCCTGACGTGCCGCGAATCTCAAACTCGGGTGTCGGATGAAGCGGAGTTCGGGGTACACTTTCCGCATGTCTGGAGCGAGTGACGATACGACCAAATTCGTTCACCTCCGGGTAAGAAGCGAGTACTCAATGAGCGCCGGTCTGGCCAAGGTGGAACACTTGGCGCGTACGGCCGCGGAGCTCGGCATGCCGGCGCTCGCACTCACAGACCGTGCGAACCTCAGCGGTTATATTAAGTTTTATGGTGCGTGCGTTGAACTGGGTGTGAAGCCGATCGCCGGTGCGGATATCGCCTACTTAAGCGATGAAGACAACGAAGAGGGTGCCGGGATTTCGCGATGCCTGCTACTCGCGAAGCACGAGCAGGGAT
>CAZNYE010000486.1:0-5028 GCA_964577185.1 uncultured Pseudomonadales bacterium
GATTCGTGCTGATCCGCAAGAAGGCAAACAGGACAGGATGACAAAGCCCAATGGGCAACTTGCCGTCCAAGCAACCCGCCCAGCACCGAGCCGCGGCGGCATGAAAGGGGCTCGACGAATCAACCGAGCCTATTGACAAGCGTTGCCGCTGATTCCACGATGCGAAACCTAATGGCACGTATCGAGGCTATGCCATGCGATCGGTAAAGGTCACTGAATATATGGCGCGCAGACTGCTCACCTTCACGCCGGAAACCAAGGTGTTTGATGCGTTGCAGATGCTGCTCAAGAAGAACTACTCGGGCGCCCCGGTTGTCGACGAGGCTGGCAATCTGGTCGGGGTACTGTCAGAAGCCGACCTCATGCGGGTAGCCATTCAAGGCAGCTACCATGAGGACACTTCGGGCTTGGTGGGCGATTTCATGAACGAAAAGGTTGTCACCATATCTCCTGATCTCGATCTGTATTCGGTGGCTGAGATGTTCATCAAATTCCATTACAAGAGATTCCCGGTGGTAAGCGCTGGCAAGCTGGTGGGTATGATCAGCCGACGCGACGTATTGCTCGGTGTGGAGGACTGGGTGACAGGAGGGAGAGACTAAGGATCATGCCGTCATTCGAGAGAAACGGACTCAGGACGCACTTTGAGCAATTCGGATCCCGGGCGGACACTCCACTTGTGCTCATTCACGGGCTCGGATGTCAACTCACCGAATGGCCGCCAAGTTTGATCGCGGCGCTTACCGCTGGTGGCTATCGAGTGATCGCCTCCGACAACCGCGACATGGGGTTGTCGGGTCATTTGACGCATCTTGATGGGGTGACGCCCGATGTCATGGAGCTTCTGGCCGATGAGCCGGGTGCGCCGCGTGATGGACTCTATAGTCTCTCCGATATGGCGGACGATGTGGTTGGGTTGCTCGACTACCTTGGTCAGTCGGGCGCGCATATCATAGGACTCTCGATGGGTGGCATGATCGCGCAGCGGATTGCCATCGAGCATCCGACGCGTTGCTTCAGCCTTACCTGTTTGATGACCTTTGCCACGGCACCACCCATGGAGGAATTGGATGTGGACGCCTCCATTGCATTCTTTGCCGAGCCTGAATCAAATGATCTGGAGACTCTGGCCAAGTACCGTGAAGCGGGGTGGAACGCTGTCGGCGGCCCTCACTTTCTGTCGAGTGAATGTGGCATAGGACGTTTTGCCGCCGAGGCCGTGAAGCGCTGTTATCACCGCAAGGGGTTCGCTCGGCAATTGCATGCCATACGCACGGATGTTGATCGAGCGCCTCTGCTACGAAGTTTGGATGTGCCAACCCTGGTGATTCATGGCGAGGTGGATCCCTTGGTGCCCGTGTCCGCGGGTGAAGCTATCGCGGATGCGATTCCCCACGCTGAATTCGAACCCATAGGACATATGGGTCATGATCTACCAGAGTCGCTGGTTCAGACCCTCGCCGAGCATATGCTCGAGCACATGGACTCGGTGGAGGTTGAGCGATAGCTCAAGGTCGGTACGAGCGGGACACTTCCCTCGCAAGTCAAGCCGGTGCAAGTTTTTTCGCACACTGGGCGTTCCGAAGCACTAGGCAATGGTGTCATCGCCGGAATGGAAAGTTGCGCACACATACACGGTACTGATTCGCACAACAATTGGCGCAAATGTCGCACAGCGTCCCGCTCTGGATTGGTTCACCATTTGCATATGCTGCATCACTACTGTCCCAACGTTTGGACTTGAAAGTCTCCTAACCTATTGTAATACAAATACAATCATGTCCTGAGCGTCTGTCACCGACTTGAACCTCTTTGTCAGTGGCTGTCGTCCTGCAAGCCCGTCCGGCTCGCACGGAGCAGCAGCGCATGTACGCCGACAGCCCCATCTTCACCCAGGTGATGGACCATCTCCCGATGCACACCCCACGGCGCTGCGTCCGGCGGTACCGGGGCCACCAAGAGGTCAAGTCGTTCACCTGCCCCGACCAGTTCCGCCGCATGTCGTTCGCCCAGCTGACCTACCGCGAGCGCCTGCGCGACATCGAGGCCTGCCCGCGCGCCCAGAGAGACTCTTCTCCCAGATCAAGCGCAATCCCCCGAGTTCGAATCATCAATTCAGCGCGCTCCTCATTGTTCACCTGATGTACATCGAACAAGGACGATTGAAATTGGCTGTTGTCGATTGTTTGTTCAGGCCGTCGCATCTGGAAACCTGTCTGCGTTTCGGTCACGCAGTCTTCGACTGTCTCGATTCGCGAGCCTCCCGTTAGCGCTGGCCAACAAGCAGTTCTATGCGCCTCAAGGACCACGTTGGTATCCACAAGTACACAAGATTCACGGTCAATCAGGGACTTCACAATTCAATCGCACAGTCAATGCCATGATTGGAGAACAGGTCCTGAAGGTCTTCAATTGCCATTCCGAGTGTTCTAGCCGCCCGCCGAACGGAGACGTACCCTTCGTCAATCGCCTTGGCGAAGACTTCCGCGAATGGTTTCGAAAACAGCGGAGGAAGATACGGAGAGACTGGGCGACCATTGTTTCTGAGCGTCGATTCCGGTATCGATCTTGCAACAGACTTGGCCAACTTCTTGAGGACGACCAATCGCCATCGTAGAGCCGATGACGTCACGCCCAACTCGTCTGCCGTACTGTTCAGACTAGCAATCAAGTCATCCATGTCCAATTGAATCCAATCCTGCGACTCAAGCACAGATCTCGGCATAAGGAGCGCCGATGCAAAGCTATTGGCAAGCTGCTCCACCCTATTCCCTCCGTGGTCGGCAGCCTCCTCAACATGCTTGGGCGGCATCGCGTCCCAAGTGAGAAGGTGAAACAGCTCGTGGGCAAGATCAAAGTTCCGACGTCCGAGAACTTCTCCTCTGGCAATGAGAACGGCATCAAATTCCGGCAGTCGGCATGCAGCGCCAGAAATATCCTGACAGCCATCCACCATGAGCACAAGGATTCCAAATTCATCTTGCATCACATTCGCGAGTTGTTGTGAGGGAACACTCCCCAGTCCGAATTCTTCGGCGAATCTCTCCCCCGCGTGTGCAGCCTCCTCAAAGCTTGAGTGTTTCGATATGGCCAGGGTTCGGCGCATGAGAGGGGTCCGCTGACCCAACAGCGCAGCCAAGGAACGATAGGCACCGAGCCATTGACCGGCGGTACGTTGGACCCAGTCCCTCCAATTCACGGCAACATATGGATCAGCTAGCGCTCCAACTCACGGTACTCTTCAAACCGAACCTCAAGCCGTTCGGCCCGAGGCCAATCCCTCTCATCACTTCGCAAACGGACCATTCGGCCATTTAGTCCCTTGAAGTCATCCAGAAAAGGGCCATCGTGCAACAATCCGATTCGCTTTGAAAGATGAATGCGGTGATCAGGATCAATGCCAAGAAGATTTGAATCGTAGGCGACGTGATGAAGTTGTGACATGCAAATTCCATTGTTGATGGAGACCCTTCCCTCTTCGGCGTCCGGGATAATGTGGGCTCCTACGAGTAGCTTCTTGCTAGCAGAAGTGCCTGATCGGTCCAGTCATTACGATCACCCTCCTCAAGGTCATATGGAATGAGACCTGTTGATGAGTCAAGTCCGAGACCTCCCATTGTTTGGTCTCGATACCAGATTCGACGATTCTTGCGAGGAAAGACCGACTTGATACTTAGTGCGCCGCTAATCTGTCGCGGCTCGAATATTCCTTGGGCACGATTTGCCAATCTCACTCGATCGGAGTCGAATCGAAAGCCCTCATTGATCTTTGCCTAGGGGAGTCGAGTGCCGTGTTGGTTCGCAAGGTTCTCTATGGCAGTCAAGGCTGCGGACCGAATGGCGGGACCGGGATCCTCGGACTCCGACCTGAGGTTCATTTTGGGGGCTAGCTGCTCCTTGCGAATTGAAGAACTATAACAATGGTCATTGCTCGCGCACTAATAGGTCGGTCTCTCTCCAGGACACACCAACCACTCCATGCTCGGTCTCTGCCGAAAACTGAGCCTCTATTCATGTGTTAGCGGCGGCCAACACAACCGAATTCAAAACGTTGCGGAGGCTTCACTCAACCAAAAATATTGGCGGAAAAATCGCTCTTCCCGAGTTCAATGGGATTTTCTGTTGCGCTGACTCCATGCCCGGCCCGCCTTCAAGTCTACTTCGGAAAGTGTGGGCGGTCTGGCCCATAGTGGGCTGACAAATAGTCGAGGATTTTGGTTCTGAGGGGCTCGGGTATGGGTGCCATGCCGTGCTCGTTTACCATGTAGGTGAAGAGACCGTCCCAGTCTTCCCGCTTGAGGCCTTGCTGCGCCACTATGTGCTCCGAATGGCATCCAGTGCAAAAGGCGAAGGTTTCAGCCACACCCTCGGCTTCGTACAAGATGCCAAATGCGGAAGGCTCGGAGGACCCGGGCTCGGGTTCTGGAGGTTCCTGACCTGAAGCCGCTATTGCGAAGAAGAGGGATGCTGCAAGTATCAAGAGACGCCGCATCGAGTTCCCGCCAGATGCCAAGCGTTGCTGCTTCATTCAGGCAACGTGCAGCGCCACTCTATGCATGGCATTGTTGAGGTAGCCTTTCTGGTTCCAGTTGATGGCGTGTGGTTGCGCTTCCCCAGCCATATCCGTCGCCCGTGCCCATATTTCATAGTAGCCGGGAGTCGGAAGCCGAAACTCGATTCGAAAATCCTGCCAGGCGCCAGGGTTTAGCGGCGCATCGAGACGAGCGGTGTGCCATGTGGCGCCAAAGTCATAGCTGAGGTCAACCTTGGCGATTGATCTTTCGCCCGACCAGGCATGTCCCCGCACTTCTATTTCGGACCCGCCAATCTCGCCGTTCTGGGGATGTGTAATGAGTGACTTCACCGGCATGCGCTCGATGATGCGCAGATGTTCGTGATCGACCTTTTCTCCCGGCGCGACCGGATGGCCCGGAACCCGGTAGGACTCGCCGGTCATTTTTGCGCCGTCGTGAACTTGGTCGCGAATCCATATTCGCGTGAGCCACTTATGAGAGCAAGATCCTGGCC
>CAZNYE010000487.1:0-19507 GCA_964577185.1 uncultured Pseudomonadales bacterium
CTTTCGAGCAGTGCGTTGGTGGCCACGGTGGTGCCCATCTTGATGGCGGCGATGCGCTGCGTTGGAATGGCCTCGCCATTACCAACATCCATGAGGACTCGAATGCCTTCAACCGCGGCGTCCCGGTAGGCCAGCGGCTGCTCGGAAAGCAATTTGTGGTGCAGGATCTCACCCTCCGGAGTGCGCGCCACCACATCGGTGAAGGTGCCGCCGCGATCAATCCAGAAGTCCCAGCTTGCGGATGAGGCAGCCGAGACTATTTTTGTTTGTGGTGTCTGCATTTGCCCGCGTCCGTTTCATGTGCCCTGGGTTATGACCTGCAATCTCATGTCAAGTCTTTCACGCGAACATTGAACTATGCAACGATAGTTTCTACTTCGCAGACTCCATGCCCGGCCCCGAGGCAGTGCCTGGCTATGAGGTATGCGGCATCAGGTTCTGCGCGAACAGCGAGATCGCCACGAAGCTGACCACACCGACAACAAGCGCCGCGAAGAGCCCTAGGCCGAGAGGCCTGAGGCCAATCTCCTTCATATCCAGGAGCCTCGTGTTCAGTCCCACTGCCGCCATGGCCAGCAGCAGGCAAACTTCCGCGCTTGTTCTCATGATGGCGACGATATTCGACCAGGTCTCTTGGCTGATCAACCCGAACGCGGAATCACCCTGATCGCCCAGGGTGCGTAGTGCCGAAAAAAATGCGAATCCGACCACGAACCAGGGAATCATACGCAAGTACTCGGAGGCTTTGAGCGAACTCCCAAGCTTGCGTTCAGCCCCAAAGAGAACGCCCACGAGCGGAATCAATGCAATCATGCAGAGGTTGCGCACGAGCTTGGTGACCGTGGCCGAGTCTAAAGCGAGCGGTGCGTCGAATTGGGCTTGATACATGAGCCCGGCGCCAGCCACCTGCGCGGTCTCATGAATCGAAGTGCCGAGAAACAATCCTGCCAAGGCGGGGCTTTCTGGGAACGCGGCATGAGCTAAGATCGGGTAGAGCAGCATCGCTGCGACACCAAACAAAGTGATGCATCCAACGGCGTAGCTCACCTCCGTTTCTTTGGCGCGAATCAGCGGAGCGGTGGCGACAATCGCGGTGGCGCCGCAAATACCGGTGCCAATCGCAATCAACCCGCCAAGTTGCCGCGACAAGCCGAGCCCGCGAGAAAGTCTGCTTACCAGGAACAGTGCAAGTGCGATAACAAGCACCACGAAGGGCAGGGCGATGAGGGTGAATTTTCCAGCGCTCAAGAGGCTCAATCGAATGCCGAGCAGCATGATGCCGATGCGCAAGATCGTAGTCGAGCAGACCTGTAATCCCGGGCGAACCCCTTCGGGCAGGCGAAAGGAATTAGTGAGCGCCATGCCAATCAATATGGCCAGCAAGATTGGGCTGACCGGGCTCTTGGGGAGGCCGAACATGAACTCACCAAGCCAGTCGGCACTAAGAATAGCCAGGACTGCAATGAAGGCGGCGAGGGCGATGCCCTGCCAAGACGAAGTCAGGCGCTCGATCACTCGCGCGTTTTGGAGGGTGGGGACTTCAAACGATTTTCACCTTTGGCAAAGTTCGGTCGCAGGTGTCTCGGGCATGGCCTCGGAGAGCAGCCAGCGACAAAATATGATGCCTTCGGAGTATCCAGAGGTGCTGATCCAGTTCTTGTCCGCAGGCCGACTACTGAGGATCACCAGAAAACTGCCATCATCCTCAGGCAGCGTCGTTTGCTTGTTCAGACACACTGGAAAATCGACGAAATTGGTCGATTGCATGTAGAAATTCCATGTCTGTATCCCCCAATAGCAAGCCTCTGGCGAAGAGAATCGAATCTTCAGATATTGATCCTCCTCGAGCCTGTAGCGGCACATGCAGTAGATGTTGTCCACCGTGCCCCAACCGCCTTGCTCTGGGTGAAACTCAAAGGGCGGCAGGAATTCATTGATCGGGAATTCAACCGGAAGTGGTGCCAACCATGTTGTGCTCAGAAAGAAGGTCGCCATGCTGCGAATCCTCTGCGCGAGCCCAAGGTCAGCGAGCGGTAGCGCCTTGGGCTGCGGCGCTGTGTTTTCTATTTCCAAGATGCTCTCCGTAGAGTTTTGTCGGTCGAAGAAGTACTCGCGCGTGAAGAGGGTCACTGAGTCAGGCTCGATTTTGAATTCGTTTGCGCCTGCTGGATGCCGCGTAAGTTTGATTTCAAACGAGCCATCCTCATCGAACACCATGTCCCGGTGGTTGATGTTGAGCGTCACTCGTTCTGCGAGCTCGCCGTGTGGGTCGCCACCATACAGACAGAAGCTCAGGTAGCAACTGTCGAATCTCCTGCCTCGAATGATGTATTCCTGATCACCCCTGACTTGCGTGAAGTAGTAGACGGCATCCACATTGTCGCCATAGAGCTTGCGATTGCGATTGGCGAGTTGCATGAATTGCGGATGCAAGGGGTCGTTGAAGAGATAAAAGTCGATAGCCGTTTGCATGAGATGAAACAGGTGCTGATAGCCGTCGGCCTTGCCCTGTTCATCCAAGGCGGCTTCTTCCGAAAGAAAGGTCTGGTCCGCCTCGCGGATGATGTCAAGGAATTCGTCGAGCGCTTTTCTGCTCTCCATTGCCTTTACTCCTGGATGTTTCTATTGTTCCATTGAATTAGCAAGTGGTTTGCAGCCCGCCTATAAACTCAATGTAGTTCGCATAGCGTTCGCGCACCTCGCGCGGCGATATGCCGAATTGTTGCAGGGAATACTCGTGCTTGCCATGTTTGTCCTTCTGCTCGCGGCGCAGGAATCCTTGCATGCGCACGCGGCTCTTCTCGTCAAGTTGCCAGCCAAAGCGTGCGTACACTCTGTCCACGATGCTCATCTGATCTTCGGCAAAGTCATCAAAGAAAAGATCGATGATTTGTTCTTCCCGATTGAGTGCGCGCCGGTCCCGCAAAAAGCGATCAAAGCACTCGGACCAGAACGCCATGGCTTCGTGCGCCGTGCGCTCGGCATCTTCGCGGTCGGAGTAAAGAGAGCGCATCGAGGAAATCAGATTGGCTATGGATGGCACTATGCGCTCCGGGTCACGGTGGGTCATGATTACGCGGGCATCTGGATAGACTTCGAATAAGGCCCTGAGGCGCATGAGATGTGTCGGGCTCTTCAGTAGCCAGCGCGGCTTGCGAACACCTCCGGACTGCAGGAACTGAAGGAATCGTTTGTGCCAAATGATGTTCTGACGTTGGTCTGCCTGTCGCAAGAGCCAATCGGCATAGCTCGGCATTGGGCATTGCACCAAATACTGGTAACTGGTCAAATTGAGCGCCGTAATTCCGAGGCACTCTTGCGGTGCGTCCACCTCCATGTAGTGCATCTTCTTGAAGTCTGGCACCAGCTTGAAGAGTTGCTCGAACTCTTTGCTCACCTGCTGGATCCTCGCGTTCTGGCGGTAGGTTTCGATCGTCGGGGAGGGATCGGGCAGCAGACATTCCCAACAGAGCGGCGCTCTATGCTCTGAATCCCTGTAGAGCAGCGCGTGCAATATGGTGGTGCCCGTGCGTGGCATGCCTATGATGAACACAGGCTCAGTGATGTGTTCTGCAAGAATGTCGGGATTGCGGGCGATTTCGCGTTCCACGCAAAACCTGCTATGCACAGACCTCCCAATCGCCTTCTTGAGCGCAATGCGACCGAAGGTGTTGAGCTTGCCTTCGTTTAGAACTGCCTCCACCAACCTCTTGAGTCCCTCTCGAAAATGGGTATCCTCAAAAGAAAACCCGGTGGCTCGCGCAGTCTTGTCTAGGATGGTGTCCGCATCGAACTTAAAGGGATCGAATCCCAAGCGGCCAATGAACTTCCCCAGACCGTTGAGAAGATTGAGCGTGGCGGTACGATCAATCTCATCTATGGCTTCATACATTTCAGGTGAGCTGTTTCAGTTTGGCCGCGATCGATGGATCCCCCTTCACTTTGATCTTTCTTGATGCGACGGCGATAAAGGGCTTGAGGGTGCCGCTTTGTAGCTTGCTGAAGGTATCCAGGGACATGGTGACGGAGCAATCGGGCTCGACTTCTTCGCCGGTCACTATGGAAACCAAATTTTCATCGCCGGTGCCGTCGATCAACATGCGCTCATCATCCAAGCAAAACATCAGGGTTTTCCCAAGTGGGTCTATAGCCGCTGCCTTTTCAGACATGTGCCCGCAGATTTCTTCTATGGTCTTCATCTTTTGGTCATCGCCTTTCTCCCGCCCATAACGATAGCATCATTTTGCTCAAAAGCACGTCCGAAGTGTCTTCTCTCAAAGACGAAATTGGTGAACTCATCCGCAATACGGGTGACCCTCAGGGACGGAATCCGAAGCTTGTTTTTCCGATCAATGTCTCAAGCTTGGGCTGAATCCACTCGATCCACTCGCCTAATGCGGGCCGGGTTTCGCGTGGGTCAATGAGTTCATGCACTGAGAAGCTCTCGGCGGCCGGGAAGGGAGAGCGTGCCTCGCGCAGTCGATCTTCGATCTCGTCGCGCGCTTTCTTGGGGTCTTCTGATGTGTCAATCTCGCGGTGAAAGGCGACGGCCACGCCGCCTTCGAGGGGCAGGGCGCCGGTCTCCACCGAGGGCCAGGAGATGATGTAGCTATCCTCGCTGAAATGGGCGGCGGTCGCGACCCCGAATCCCTTGTGCACCTGTACGCAAGCCCAAGGGACCACGGAATCCACCGCCGCGCACACCGCGGCCATTCCGTATCGGATAGTGCCTTTGGCCTCGGCGTCGGGTCCTATCATGAATCCAGGCTGATCGACAAAATTGATGATGGGAAGGTGGAAGGTGTCGCACATCTCCACGAAGCGACGGTACTTTTGTGCCGCCTCGGCCGTCATGGCACCCGCAAAGTATCGACAGTCGTTGGCGAGCACGCCGACCGGTTGACCATGAATACGCGCGAGCATGGTGATTTGGCTCGGCCCGTAGGTCTTGCCAAGCTCGAAACAACTCCCCTCGTCCATCACCAGGCCAACCAGCTTGCGCATATCGAAGGGTGTGTTGGCCTGTTTGGGCACTATGGACAGCAACTCCTCTTCAATGCGGTCGGCGGGGTCGTCGCAGTCGATTCTTGGCGCTCGCTGCCAGACGTTGTCCGGTAGGTAGGAGAGAAACCTGCGCGCCTGTTCAAAGGCGTCGAGTTCATCCTCAGCGATGTTGTCGACCACGCCGCTCGTTGCATGCACCGAAGCACCTCCGAGCTCGTCTTTGCTTAAGCCCACGCCGAGCGCGCGTTCCACGATCTTCGGTCCTGCGATGAGAATTTGTGATGAGTAGCGCGTCATCAGTGCGAGATGTGCGGCCACCAATCGGCCAGCAGGGAATCCGGCGACCGCGCCAAGACCTATGGATACATTGGGAACCTGACTCAAGGCGTCTGCGATGATCTTGAACCGACGCGGGGCGGTGACTGCTTCACCGTAGGTGCCGCCCCTGCGCGCCGAGCGCCGCACGCTGCCACCTCCACCCTCGAGCATCCGCACCAAGGGAATGCGGTATTGCACCGCCATGTGCTCGGCATACACAGACTTGCGCAATCCAGCCGCATTGGGAGATCCGCCCTTCAAGGTGAAGTCCTCGCCACCGACGGCGACGCGGCGACCGTTGATGCTGCCCATGCCGACCACGTAGTTGGCGGGCACGTACCCCTTCGGGTTGCCTTGGTCGTCGTACTCGCGCGAGGCGGTGGCGCGTCCGTGCTCGCGAAAACTATTTGGGTCCAGTAACGCGTCTATTCGCTCGCGGATGGTGAGTCGGCCTTGGGCATGTTGCCGTTCGATGGCCTCTGGACCGCCTTGGGCCTTGGCGTGCTCGCGCCGCTCGTTGAGTTCTTCGACCTCCCTGCGCCAGCTCATGGTGGAGCCTTACAAAGCGTATCAGCTCTGTTCAGAATTCAATCGAGGCGTCGGCGTATTTCGCTGGCTGCTTACTGAGCCCCGCTTTGACCGCTTCAAGTTGATTTGGAGAGCCAATCAACTGTGTCTGTATGGCTTGTTCGAGCCCAAGGCCTTCACGAGTACCCAGATGCCAAGTTTGCTCAATGAGCTTCTTGGCGCCGCGCACCGCATCGGGAGAATGACGCGCGATACGTTTCGCGAGCTCCATCGCGGCTTCCAGCGGATTCTCGGCGATCCTGGTGACCAAACCGAGTTCAGCGGCTTCGGATCCGCTTACGGTCCGTCCTGTAAAGGTCAGCTCCTTGGCTACATCAAGTGGTACAAGCCCACGCAGGGTTTGAGTGATGCCCATGTCTGGAATAAGCCCCCAATTGACTTCAAACACTGACAGTCTTGCGTCGGGGGCTGCGATGCGAATATCGGCACCGAGGGCAATCTGCAATCCGCCGCCATAGGCCACTCCATGCACGGCCGAGATCACGGGCATGGGAAGCTCGCGCCAGGCCACGGCCACCTCTTGTCCAAGGTTGGCGGAACTCGGATCCTGCTTCACCTCAAGCACTCTTGGTGTCTTGGGCACGCTGCCCGCCATGGATTGGAACGCTCCGAAGTCGAGGCCCGCGCAAAAGCCCCGCCCCTCGCCTGAGAGCACCACGACGCGCGTTTGCTTGTCTTCTTGCAGGCTCTTCGCCGAATCAGCGATCGCTCGGAACATGTCGGGGCTGAGCGCATTGTATTTGTCTGCCCGGTTTAGTCGAACATCGGCGATTCCGTTCTCACGTGTGATAGTGACTAGCTGCGTCATGTCAAGGGTTTTCCAGAAATTGAACTTTTCAGTGTAACTATTCGCCCCCCTTGACACTATAGGAACTAGCCAGGGAACTAGCCGCTATCTCGCCCCTGATGGTGTGCTCACCCATTCGATGCGCCCGCGACAGGGGCGTTGTCCTAGTGTTGTCCTATGGTGTCAAGGGAGGCGAGTAGCTATCTTTTCAGTTTCGCATATTCGGGGCGTGGACATGACTGCGTTTTCGCGTGTCAGTGCATCTGCGCGTGCGAGCAGTGCATAGCATCGCTTGAAGCTGCGAATCGCTCAAACGAGATCTAGCAATGAGTGGTCTGGCGGCAATTCAAGATACTGAGGTCCGCCGGGCACCCTGCCATCAATCTTCGTTGCGGCGAAATGCGCTGGTGAGCGAGACCTACAACGGCTACCAGCGCCAAGTGCGCGGACTCTGAGAGTATGAATTCCCCTAGCGTGGGGACTGGCGAGACGCAGCGTTTCCGATCATCGAGCGACACAATGCCCACTGTGAGCATTCTGTCGAAGCAGTCCGCATTCCTGGGGAATCGGTGCCTGACATCCTGCTTGGTCTTCGCTGGCAACGCATCTATGGCATTCCCGATGACCGACATAGCTTGGTAGTCCGTTACTGGTTGATCTTGCTCGATATCTAGTTGCAATGCAGCGATCACCTCAATTGGAAGGTCTGTGCGGGCGATTCGGTCAATGTAGTATTTCTCTCTAAGTTCGTCACCCAGCGACATCGCGGCTTCCAAGTCAGTAGTCTCTATTGATGGGCTGTCCTGATCGCCTAGGGTTGCCCAGCAGGCATTGAAGTAGTTCTGGAGATGTCGAGGCCAGCCATCACACGCGTAAGCCACGCGCTCGGCCCAGTCACCTGTCGCTGTGTCGCTACCGGGCAAGCCCATATTGCGCACGAGCTCAAACGTTGATCGGGCGCACTCCAAGGCTTCATCGACCGCAAGTGGTCCGAGAGAAATTCGATTGGCTGTTCCGATACGGGACAGCCCCGCACGGTCAAGCGCATCCTGACTATTCGATAGCCCGGAACAAACAAGAAGAACGGGAATGCGATCTTGCGTGTGCAAAGCCCGGGCGAGCCGGCACTCGTCTGCGTCCTTGTTTGGGGAAATGTTCTGAATTTCGTCGATGAACACCACAGCCCGCTCATTTGATTGCCACGGCCTGCCCGCACGGAGGTTGTCAATCGCTAATGGACTTTCGATTTTCAGCGGTTCCACGATTTCGCCTTTTGAGGCGGTCCCCCCAACTCCTCCGGGTCGCAGGGCCAATCCGGACTCTTTCCGAATAGTAGTTCTACCGGTTTCTGGAGGCATGCCTGCTAGGTTGGCCGCCAATTGAGCGTAAATGTCAACAACTTCCTGTGGAGAGGGAGGTTCCAATTGCAGGATCGATACTGCTCCCTCGCCACCCAAACGGCGTGCGACCTCGCAAATCAGCGCTGTTTTTCCTGCGCCTGGCGGTCCATCAATGAGGATGGTGTTCCCTCGGGGCCCGGCTGGTGGAAGCCGACGTGCGAATTGCATCACATCCTTGATAATCTTCTCGCGCCCACCGAACACCAGCGGGTCAGCACACTCGCCCACCATTGCCAGCTCTCGCAGCGATGCCTTGAGCTGCGACGCGTCCTGAGAGCTTGGGAGGGTTGCTTGGTGAGGGATTCTGGTTTTTTTGCTCATTGGTGCATTTCGGCATATTGCCCATATGCGATGATAGCGAATGATGTGCTGGATCCGTCACCCGTCCTGTCGAGATTCTTGTATTCGCTGCTATTGGTGCCTTTGTGGGGCTCATCGCCATGGCGTTGTTCGGTTTAGAACGAATGGAGGTTCCTTGGCTTGCCACAATCTGTATCTTGGCAGGTGTACTTGGCCCTCGCTGGGCACGCTTGATCCATCAAGATAGGCGCTCAAGGTTGAATGCCGACGAACCTCTCTCAGATTGAGAAAACACTTAGCTGAACTTTCTTGGAGGGCGGCCATGGTCGCCCTCCTGCTTTACGGCTTCAACAACTCTACAAAAAAGTTCTTCTTGAGTTCCATGTCATATTCACCAGTGGCTCCGAGATAACCATGGCCGGTATTTGGATAGAACATGGTCCTATGTTGCCTGCCAAGTCGGATCAGGTGCTCGCTCATCTTAAAGAGGTCAATCTGAGTCCCTGTGTCGTTGAGGCCACCTGTGAGTAACAGTTCCGCTTCGAGCTTGGGTGCGAGGTGAAAGATGTCTGCGGTGTCATATGCCGCCTGATTTTCCTGCGGCATGCCTAGGTAGACCTCGTAGAGTATGAAGCGCCTTGAATCAAATAGGTTCGGCGGGTTCTGGGTTTTCTACAGCCCAAGTATGGCGGCGCGATTCTCCAGCCAGTCAAACAGCCAGGACGCGGCACTTCTTTCCACGAGGCAGAGCACCTCCTGCTCTGAGCGCACCAGAATGATCACGGCCAGATCCGCAAACCTGAGGCGCGCCGCAAAACCGGGCGTGAACTGAACTGCGCTGGTTTCGTTCTCGATCAGGCGACGGGTCGACTGGCCCTTGATCTCGATCGCGATGAGACCGCTCGACGCACTCCTGACATAGCACCCAGACGGAGGTTCGGATTCACACAGAGCCAGCAATTCGCCGGACTCGCGATCATCGAGCAATAGGCGTTCGTCTGGTCCGATCCACAGGATGCGGCCTTCGTAGCTCAGCGGCGCGGCATCCCTTCCAATTTTGCTGAGCGCGTCCTCGGGCAAATGTCGCCCCTTGACTTGAATGAACCCGTACTCAAGTGATTCACCAAGAGAAATCGCCCGGCCTCGATAACCGCGCTTCTCTATCGGGGAGGCAGGGTTCAGGTTAGCCATGAAGCCGCTCTCCTTCTGGATCGACAAACACCGGTGAGGTGACGCGCAGCGCGTGACGGATACCACAATCGTAGCTATCCAGTTCTTCGCCCATCCTTTGCTGGCCTCCCTTCAAGAGCCCCATGCCCACCGGTCGATTCAACGTGGGGCTGAAGCAGGCGGAGGTGACATAGCCTTGCGAGCTGGCCTCTCCCTTGTTGGTCAGATGGGCACCAGCAACCAAGCTTCCGCGTGGGTCGAGCGTTTCCAAGCCAACCAGCTGCAGTCGGTCCTCGCGCACATTATTGGGCAGGCTCAAGGATCGCTTGCCTATGAAGTCGGCCTTCTTGCGCATAGCCACCTGTCCCCAGCCCACGTCTTGCGGAACCGTTTGCCCGTCTGTGTCGCTTCCCACATGCATGAACCCTTTTTCGATGCGCAGCACCATCATGGTTTCCACGCCGTAGGGCGTGACACCTAGGTCTTCCCCGCGCCGCAAGGCCTCATCCCACAGATGCGGGCCGTAGGCCGCGGGCACATTGACTTCAAAGCAGACTTCGCCGGAGAAACTCACTCTCATAATGCGCGTTGGCACACCTTCGAGATGCCCCGCGCGTATGCCCATGAAGGAAAAGGCGTCGCGCGACAGATCTATATCCGTGTCGAAGCGAGCGAGCAACTCTCTTGCCCTTGGACCGGCGATGGTCACATTGGCCCAGCTCTCGGTCGCGTTCATCATCGTGACATCCATGTTCACCAGCTCGCACTGCAGCCACTCCTCCATGGTTCTGAACACATGGGCGGCATGGGCGCTCGTCGTGCTGACGAGAAAGTCTGTGCCCGCAAGCCGACAAAAGACCCCATCGTCAAAAATCACGCCCTTTTCATTCAACATCAAGCCATATCGGCAATTGCCCACTTTGAGGGTCGGCACGTTGTTCAGGTAGATGAGATTCAAGAACTCCGCCGCGTCGGGACCGCGCACTTCAATCTTTCCGAGTGCGGAACCGTCACAGATTCCCGCTTGAGACCGAACGGCGAGCGCCTCACGACGCACCGCGCTATCTTCGTCTTCGCCTTGGCGGGGATAGCAGGTTGGACGATGCCAGGCACCATAGATATCTATCTCGGCACCGAGCGCCAGATGTTGGCGGTGCATGGGCAGCTCGCGCACCGGCGCGTAAAAGCGACCGGTCTTGTCGCCGACCAGGGTGCCAAGACTCACCGGCATGTAGGGAGGTCTATAGGTGGTGGTGCCAACTTCCGGGATGAGGCGCCCGGTGGCTTCGGCGAGGTGGGAGAGTGCATTGAGATTGCTGGTCTTTCCCTGATCGACCGCCATGCCGTTGGTCGTATAGCGCTTCATGTGCTCGACCGACGAGTAGTTCTCGCGTATGGCCAGGTCAAGGTCCGCGACCGTCACGTCGTAGAGCAGGTCCACCCATTGGTTCGAAGTCTTGCCAACGCTGGAAATCCTGGTGCCAAGCCCCTGGCTATAACTTGCTGTTGAGGATTCTGTTGTGCCATTGGCTATGGCTTCCAGAGAGGTTTCAAGGTCGAAGTTGCCGCGCGCCGCGCCTATCACATGCAAGCCATCGGAATGAGGTTCCGGCACAAAGGCTGCGAGAGACTCCTTGAAGCGGAGCGGTGTCTTCGCATGGCTCGCAAGATGTACGCAGGGGGCTAGACCACCGGACACTCCAAGGGCATCACAGGGCAGCTTGAAGGTCTTCGCGCGAAAATCGCCTCCCATGCGCTGTGACACGACAATGCGCTTCAATCGATTGCCGCCTTGCGTGTTGACGACTTCGCAGCCAAGGTGCATCGGCAGGCCAAGGTGCTTGTACGAGACACCTGGCTCGAATCTCGAATCGATGATGGCCTTGACAAATATGCCTTGCTGCGCAAAGTCGTGCGCCGCCTTGTAGAGGAGGTCATTGTTGCCGGCAAGCACCAGTTTTCGTCCTGGCACAACGCCGTGTCTGTGCAGGTAGGACTGCATGGCGCCAAGCAGCATGATGCCGGGGCGGTCGTTGTTTTCAAAGATCAGGGGTTGTTCTATGGCACCCGTTGCAATGATGATCTTCTTTGCGCGAACGCTGATCAATTCCTCTCGCGGGCCAGCTTCATCATTGCGCCGGTTGAGCAGTGCGAGATTGTGGTCGTAAAGACCAGATACTCGCGTATGCGTCAAGGCTTGAACGTTGGTCATCTTGTCGATGGCATCAAGCGTCATCTGAAGCCATTGTTCGCTGCGCCTGCCATGGATCTTCATGGGGCTCGCAAGCAGACTTCCTCCAAAGCGCGAGTCTTGTTCAGCAAGCAGCACCCGACCACCGGACTGCCCGGCGGCGAGCGCCGCGCTGAGCCCCGTCGGCCCACCGCCACAGACGAGTACATCGACCAAATCGTGCCGCTCGGCGTATTGATCGGGGTCCGGTTCGCGGGCACACACGCCGAAGCCGGCGGTGTGGCGAACGAAATACTCGTAGGCGTGCCAGGACGGCCAGATGAACGTTTTGTTATAGAAACCCGCCGGAATCAAGGATGAGAACAGGTCGAAGCTGCGCAATAGATCAAACCTGACGCTTGGCCAGTGGCTCTGTGTCCGCACTTCAAGGCCATCTTCGAGCGGCAACAGGCTTGCGCGAACATTTGGTGTGCTGCGTCCTCCACTCCCTACCTGGACGAGCGCTCCGGGTTCTTCGACCCCGGCCGCAAACACGCCTCTCGGCCGGTGCCTCTTGAAGCTGCGGCCAAATACTTGCACGCCGGAAGCGAGCAACGCTGATGCGAGTGTGTCTCCCGAGTAACCAGAGTATTTCCTGCCATTGAAACGAAAGCTGATAGGCTCGTCTGTGCGCGACTCGGATCCTGGACCAATTCGATACCCGCCCATTACTCGTCGTTCTCCGGCTTGCTTTCGAGAATGGAATAAACGCGGGTAATCTCGTGCGTCACGGTATCGCGAGCAACATTGAACCAGGTGCCACAACCAAAGCTGTGGCACCAGCGCTCATAGTGGATTCCCTTGGGATTGTCACGAAAATAGAGATACTGGCCCCAAGTCTCGTCGTCCACGGATGCGTCGGGCCGGACAATATGGCCTTCGCCGCCGAAGGTGAATTCCTGCTCGTCGCGCGCTCCGCAATGTGGGCAAGGAATCTGGAGCACTAGTGCGCAACTCCGGCGGCGGCGCCTTCGTCAATGAGCGCGCCTGTATAAAAGCGTTCTAGGTTGAAGCCCTCGACCAAGGGATGGGGTCGGTCATGTGCGATGGTGTAGGCAAGTGTTTCGCCGCCCGCGGGAATTGCCTTGTAGCCTCCTGTTCCCCAGCCGCAGTTGATGTAGATGCCTCGAACCGGTGTCTTGCCAAGTATGGCGGTGGTATCAGGAGAGATATCCACTATGCCGGCCCAATGTCTCATGACCTTGAGGCGGCTGAACCAGGGGAAAAGCTCGATGATGGCGCGGGTGTTGATCCTATAGGTGTACAGGCTGCCCCGTTGCGCGTAAGAATTGTGAATGTCGGCACCGCCACCTATGACTATCTCTCCCCGGTCCGACTGACTCGCATAGGCATGCACAGCCCCCGACATGATCACTGTGTCGAGAATGGGTTTTACTGGCTCGGTGACCATGGCTTGCAGCGGCATGCTGGTAATCGGCAAACGAAACCCGGCCATCTTGGCAAGCACACTCGAATGTCCGGCAGCCACCAGGGCGAGTTTTTCAGTTGCTATCCTGCCCTTACTGGTGCGAACGCCCTGCACCTGCCCATTCCTGATGTCGATACCGGTCACCTCGCAGCCTTGGATGATGTCAACCCCGAGGCCGTCTGCCCCTCGCGCGAGCCCCCACACCACCGCATCGTGACGGGCGATGCCTCCGCGCGGCTGCAGGAATCCGCCGAGAACCGGATAGTGGGAATCTAGATTCAGGCAGGGAGCGAGCTTGGCGATGTCGGTGCGTGACATGAGCTTCGAATCCACGTCATTGAGCTGAATCGAATTGAACCAACGACGATTTGATTCGAGACCGTGCCGCGAGTGCGCCAGCGTGAGGATGCCGCGCTGGCTGAGCATGAGATTGAAGTTGAGTTCTCGACTGAGGCGCTCGTAGAGCTGTACCGAACGGTCGTAGAAGGAGGAGCTCTCGGGATAGAAATAATTGCTGCGCACGACCTGCGTATTGCGACCAGAGTTTCCACCGCCTATATAGCCCTTTTCAAGCACGGCGACATTTCTGATGCCATGTTGGCTGGCGAGAAAGTACGCGGTTGCCAGTCCGTGGCCACCGCCTCCAATGATCACGACGTCGTAGCTCGCTTCCGGCGAGGGCGAGCGCCAGGCTGGATCCCACTTTTGGTGACCCGACAGGGCGTGGCGAGCTAGGTTCCAAATGGAGTAGCGTGACAAGACAGGTTTCCGGTTTTTGTTCCTTGACGCATCTGTTGAGGTTTGCCTCACACCATGCGTCACCGCACACAAGTTTATTGCGGCGAAGCGTTGCGAGGAGTTCAAGAGAATGCCGGACGATTATGACTTTGGATTGAGTACATGACAAGAAGCGCGATTATATGGAAAGAGCACTGAACCACGGTGCTTTGGGCATAATGGCAGCCTTATTCGTTCTCGCCAGTCCTGATTCTTGAAACTCCGCCATTGCCGCAATATCGACGATCTGCGCCGACGCGCCGAAGCCAAGCTGCCCGCGCCCATGTTTCACTACTTGGATGGCGGCGCAGACGATGAAGTCAGTCTGCGTCGCAACACACAAGCGTTCGACGAATATGAGCTACTGCCCAACTACCTTCGAAACATCGACGACATAGATCTGAGTGCGCGGGTACTTGGCGCCGACCTGAAGCTCCCCTTCTTTCTTTCGCCGACTGGCATGTCGCGCCTGATTCATCATCACCGGGAACTCGGTGTTGCGCGCGCCGCAGAGAAGTTCGGCACGCTCTACTCGCTTTCGACAGTTGGCACCGCAAGCATCGAGGAAATCGCGCAGACCGTGAGTTGCCCGACCATGTTCCAAATCTACATCCTGCGGGATAGGGAGCTCACGCGTGAATTTGTCACACGCTGCAAGGAAGCAGGCTACACCGCCCTTTGCCTCACCGTGGATACGCCCGTGGCGGGCAATCGTGAGCGCGACTTCGTGCACGGCATGAGTATGCCTCCGAGGTTCGGAGCGAAGAACCTATGGAGCTACGCGACCAGCCCGGGCTGGGCACTGAACCTCATCCGCTATCCAAAGTTCCGCCTTGACAATGTGGCGCACCGGGTTGATGCGCTTGCCAGAGGCACCATGAGCCTCATTCAATACGTCAATAGCCAGTTCGATCTCACCATCAATTGGAAGGATGCCGAGTGGATTATCGCCGAGTGGGGTGGCCCATTTGCCATCAAGGGCCTGCAGACGGCGGAAGATGCCCGCCGCGCTGTGGACGTTGGCGCGAGCGCCATCATGATCTCCAATCACGGTGGGCGACAACTCGACAGCACCCCGGCCCCGATTGATTGCATAGCGCACATGCGCGATGCGGTCGGCGATGCAGTCGAGTTGATCCTCGATGGTGGCGTTCGTCGCGGCACCCACATACTAAAGGCGCTGGCGCTTGGTGCAGACGCCTGTTCGATTGGGCGCGCCTATCTCTATGGACTTGGTGCCGGCGGTCAGGCAGGTGTGGAACGCGCTTTGCATCTTTTGCGTCAAGAGCTGATCCGTGACATGGTGCTGCTTGGCTGTCGCACCTTAGCTGATGTCACAGCCGAGAAAGTGCGATCACGCGGTGCTTGATGCTGGTCGAGGCTGACAATCACCTCGCGCTCATGGCGCTCATGTTCACCATCGTCGGCGCAGCCGCTTGAACGGAACGGTTTGCCTGGGTGCGGGCGATTTCTTCATCCTCGAGATCAGCGGCTAGTTGAAGCGCCTTGTCAAGGTTCTCAGGGCCAATCACTTCGCCCAAGTCGATAGGGTTGAGCTTGTATGGTTGTCCAGCCGACTTGGCGCGCTCACCCGCAATGCCTTTGCGCAAAGGTTCATTGATGACAGTCTTAAAGCTCTTCCCAGATTCTTGAACCATCTTGCGGACATGCGCCGCTAAATCGTCTTCGAGTGTCAGAGTGGTGCGCATCAATTCCCCGCGATATGACCATCGGCGTATCGAACATCACAGCATCAACAATCTTGACTTCATAACCTGTCGCGCTTCACCCGAGGCGACCTGCGCGCCCGCTCGAACCCACAACAACTGAGAGCCGACTTTGAGGCATGGCTTGATGGATTTTCACCCAACGTGCAGGACATCCTGAATAGTTTCGAGTTCCGCAATCAGATACCAAGGCTGCCAAGGCTGACGCGCTCGGCGCACTGATCGAAAAACTAACTTCGCCGGACATTAACCTTAGCACCGATCCAGTGAAGAACGACACGCAGTTGTTCTAGCAATTCATGGACAACCCCGATTTCAAGAGGTGGATGACAAACAAGGTGTTCGGTCTGACGGTGTCGCAGGAAGCGCGGGGGTGAGGAATTTCACGAGGCGAAGTGACAATATGTGTGCTCGAAAGAACGGGAAAAGCGGCAGGGTGAGTTCACCGGGAAGTGATTTTCAAGCATTTGCAAGCGGCGTGAGTTGGCACGATGTGAACGCTTCCGAGTCTTTGCTTGGCACCGCATTGCCAGCAGCGTTGTTACCGCTCCCAGCCAGCATCCTGGGCCGCGCTGCGGGTGGCTTGGCGAAGCCTTCGCTCGCTTTGCATCGCTGCGCCATGGTGGCGCGACTGGCGTGCGATTTCTACTTTGTGTTCGAACATTGAGTCCACATCGAATTCTTGTTCCGCGCGAAACGCACACTTTTCAAACCCGGAAACACTGATTCTTCGAAAAACCTCGTACATAGCCTTATGATTCAGTTCCGGGACTTCGTGAAGCTCATTGAGTCCGTGTGTCACCATCCACTGATAGTACGTGCCGATGTTGTTTCCCGCCAGAAACTCCAACGTCTCATTGGGCCCATACAGCAACGGAGAATTGCGCCCCAGTTCACCAGTTACCCAAGCATTGATGACTTCATGATCTATGGACTTGAAATTCCTGGTGCTCAAGAGGTTTATTCCGAACGCGAGTGCTTCCCCGATGATGACCGGATCGCCACCCTCCTCGAAATAGTCAATTCGTCCGTCTCTGACGGCTCTAGGAGGGATCAGCATCGCAAATTTCCGGGACTGCCGCATGTGTTCAAAGGTGGGTTCCAATAGCTTAAACGCGGTGTCTTCTCGCATTAGTTCAAGCATGAACCAGTTGGTTGCTGCCCGCCCAACACTCGCAACAATGCGATCCCTGGTTTCGCCTTCCGGGTAGCGCGCGTCGCCTTGGGCATCCAATTGGCGCTCACATCGTCGGGCTTCCACAGCGGCGATCTGCCGTTTCACTTCCAAGAGAACTTCCGGAAGCACATACAAAGGTTGCTCCCGTTCAAGCGCGACACCCTGCAGCAACCTTCGACTTGTTGAGTGGGTCAAGAGGTTGGTATCAGCTGCAAAGGGACTAAGGTCGCTCATTTGCCTTGATAAGCGCAAATTCGAGAGGTGTTAATTCAGGCAGGAGTGGTGGGGCTTCGCAGAGTATTGGCACAAGCTTCTCAGCCTCATCTCGTCCGATTACCTTGGACATTTCTTCGACCATGAAATTGGCAAGGCGGCCTTCGGAATCATCCACCATGCGACGCGCTTCTGCGGGACTTCGAAAGACAGTCATGGCAGGATTATATCTTGGGCTTGAGGTTGGTTGTTTGCGTGGTCGGCTTGGTGACACCTTTCTTGTGGGTCCCATGATTCTCGTGTGATCGTCAGAGTGTTTGGTAAGAAGTGGAGTCCGCGCAGGTCGCATGGCCATGAACCCAGCGCAATTGCAACAACTCCTCGACTCCGAACTCAGGACGCCTCAGGACGTGGGGGCGCGCCTTTGTGGGTATCAGGATGGGCAGATTTTGAACGTCGTATCCGATCTTGCAAAGCGTGCTCTTCTACGGCACCAACGTCATCTCCTCGACCAACGCACTGGCACCGTCGACGAGCTCCATGACCCAAAGCATGTAACGAGAATCCACATGGATGGTGCGCGTGATCTTGGGATCGAAGTCCCAATCGGAATTCACACTTTCGATGGTGCCATCAAACAGCAGGCCAACCAGTTCTCCTCGCGCGTTCAAGGTCGGCGACCCCGAGTTGCCACCTGTTGAATCGAGGTCCGAGAGGAAGTTGACGGGTACGGAACCCAAGGAATCGAGTGCGTAGTCTCCATAGTAGCCAGCGCGAATCTGATCGAGCTGTGCGCTTGGTGCATTGAATGGATGTTCGCCGCGATCCTTTTGCAGGATGCCTTCCAAGCGCGTAAAGGGCTCATAGATGAGGCCGTCTTGGGGTGAGCCCCCCGTGACCTTCCCATAGGTCACCCGCAGCGTCGAGTTTGCATCGGGGTAGGCCGTGTGCCCCATGGTCTGCTGCCAATCGATGATGGCTTGCATGTATTGGGGTCGCAACAGGCTGCCGCGTCCTTCGCGTTCCTTGGACGCTTCTTCCCGCTCGATTAGCGTCGGGTAGAGGGCGACGGCGAGTTTCACGAAAGAGTCGTCGCTCGATTCCAGCGCTTCGACGGATGCATCCATGAGGGAAAGTCGGACATCGAGTTGGTCGAGCTGGGTGTTCTCATAGTAGGCCTCTACCAATTCTCCGAGCGCATCTTCATCCATATCGCTCTGTAGTCCCAACGCTGAATCCAGGACCGACACGCGCATCTCTTCGGGCTCATTGAGATAGGCAGACAGAAAGTACACCCACTCGGCCTTGTCCACGTCTGGGTGGTAGCGTCGGTCCATGCGATTCAGTCTCTCGCGAAAGAAGTCCATATCTCGTTCCTGATAGCCGGGCTCACGCATGAGGTCTGGCTTCTGTCTCTCCTGCGCGAGGCGGTAGAGGCGCTGCGCTACACCCAGCAATTGCGACCGCATGGCACCTTCAAACCAATAGTTGCGCTCGTCCTCCTTGGCTGACTCTTGCGCCAATTCGTCGAACTCCCTCATGGCCTCGGCGAGCGGCGCTCGCCTTACATCAGCCTTGATCCAATGGTCGAGGCCCTTGTCACGCGCCGCGCGACGCGCCACCAGCCTGTTCTTTCTTGCGCCCTCAATTTGGCCTTGAAGGTTTTTCATGTAGTTGTTCAAGCCAGCGAGCCGGGATGCATAACGAATGCGTGCTTCGCTTCCATCGGGAGCGGTCGCCTCTATGATTGAAATCCGGTCACCGAAAACCTTGACAGCCTGCGGATAGCTCCAATCAAATGTGTGCTCGACGCTGGCATGGCGTGCGTAGCGGGAAGTGGCGCCGGGATATCCGATCGCCATGACAAAGTCTCCGGCCTCAAGTCCCGAACTCGAAACCTTGAGAAAGTGCCTTGGTTCGAAGGGTTGATTGTCAGGTGAATAGTCTGCGGGGAGTCCTTCTGGGGACACGTAGGCGCGATAGAAGGCAAAGTCGCCCGTGTGCCGGGGCCACTGCCAGTTATCTATGTCTCCGCCATAGCCTCCAACCGAATCGGAGGGCGAGTAGGCGATGCGTACGTCGCGAATTTCGAGACGCTTTATGAGCCTGTATTCAAGCCCGCCGAAAAAAGCGGGCACCTGGCAGCGATGGCCAGGATCAGTTTCACACTCTTCAATGAGCGCTTTCTGGCGCTGCTCGATCAGGTCGTAGCGTTGCCGGGGGGAGCTGCTTGGATCAATGCCTCCCGTGATGCGTTCAGTGACATCTTCCACCTCAAGGGTGACATACACACGGGTTCCGGGTGCGGCGCGAAGCTCGTCGGCTGGCATCGTCGCAAGGAAGCCATCCTCCAGGTAATTGTGTTCGGGGGTCGAGTTGTACTGCAC
>CAZNYE010000488.1:0-6066 GCA_964577185.1 uncultured Pseudomonadales bacterium
ATACTATGATCACCACCAAGAAGGCGATCAAGCTTTCTATGAAGCCCATGGCTTTAGCGTCCCCTCCTTTCCGAGAGTCTGCGACCTGTCCGGTCAATCATCATGGATGCCACTTTACTTGACTTGAGGGGTCCTTGGTAGAAGCAAAGGTCCCACACACGCTATGGACAAGAATTGTGGCATGAAAAAGCAATAGCCGTTCTTGTCAGGGGAGCGAACATGGCGAAGCCGAGATTCCAATTTATGCGAATGTGATAGCATCTTTGTGGTGAATCCGGCGTATTGATCGAAGGCAACCAATTGAACTGGCATGATCACATCCGTAGCGACCCATCCGCGCGTGTCGGCAAGCCTGTGATTGCCGACACGCGCCTGTCCGTAGATTTTCTGCTTGGGTTGATGGCCGAAGGCTGGACTGAAGAACGGCTTATCGAGCACTACCCCCAACCCCGCCGACAATCCTTGCGGGCCATGTACGTTTTTTGCGGCGCAGTGTCGCCGTGACGAACAGATCTACGTGTTGGGCGGAAACGCGGGTTGAAGCTTCTCTCCGACCCCATGAGAGTGACATTTCAATGTCAGATGTAGCCCAGGTCTTCTTCACACGCATGGATGAAGGCACGGCTGAAGATTATGCGCTCTTGGACGAGATTGCCAAGCCCTACATCGCGCAAACGGGGACGCGCGCACTTACCTACCTAGAAGGACTCAAGGGCGGCTTGCTTGGCTATCCCATAGACAGGTACCAGCATTCATTGCAGACCGCCACGCGCGCGCTTCGCGCAGGTGAATGCGAGGAAATCGTCGTGGCCGCACTCCTGCACGATATCGGTGACCTGCTAGCGCCCGAGAATCACTCGGCGCTCGGTGCTGCCATCATCGCGCCCTACGTCAGCGAGTACACGACCTGGCTTGTTGCCCACCACGGCGTTTTTCAGGGCTATTACTACTTCGACAAGATAGGCCTCGATGTCAATGCACGCGAAGCCTACCGAGAACACCCTGCCTTCGATATGACAGCGCGTTTCTGCAACGACTACGACCAGTGTTCATTCGACCCGGATTACGACACGCTTCCCATAGATGTCTTTGTGCCCAAGGTGGAACGCATATTTGATCGCAGGCCCTGGGGCGATCACACTCACCAGAAGTGGCCTCGCGTGGACAAGGGGTAAGGCTACCTAACCGTCTACATCTTCGATCTTCGAGGCACTAAAATCTCATCTACCGCCTCGCGGATCAGACATGTCCTCATATCAACCGCCGATCAAGGAAATGGTGTTCTCACTTCACGCCGTGGCCGGCCTACAAGAAGTGTGTGGACAGCATCCATTCGAAGAACTCTCAGCCGACTTGGCCGATTCGATCTTGACTGAGGCGGGGCGTGTCGCTCAGGGAGTTCTTTTGCCGCTCCGTGGGACCGCGGACAAGGTGCCACCCTTCATTGGGAATGGACAGGTCCGGCAGACGCCAGGCTACGCGGAAGCCTTTGCGGAATTTGCCGCGGGCGGTTGGAACGCCTGCTCTGCGGACCCGAAATTCGGTGGCATGGGTTTGCCGCAGTCACTGAGCTTTTCAGTCTCGGAAATGTGGTCCGCCGCGAACCTTAGCTTCTCAATCTGTCCGTTGCTGACCACAGGGGCCATAGAGGCGATTCATCGTCACGCCAGCGAGGCGTTGAAGTCAACTTACCTGGAAGCCCTGGTGAAGGGAACCTGGACAGGCACCATGAATCTCACCGAACCACAAGCTGGCACCGACCTCGCGGCCATCCGCACCAAAGCCGTGCCAGAAGGCGATCGCTATCGAATCTTCGGCAACAAGATCTTTATCTCTTTCGGCGACCACGGCATGACTGACAACATAGTCCATCTAGTGCTGGCACGCGTTCAAGATGCTCCAGAAGGTGTGCACGGGATTTCGATGTTCTTGGTGCCCAAGTATCTTGTCAATGATGACGGCTCACTTGGCGAGCGCAACGACCTCTGCCCGGTATCCTTGGAGCACAAGCTCGGTATTCATGGCAGCCCCACATGCGCCATGAGCTACGGAGACGAAGGAAGAGGTGCGGTTGGGTATCTCGTGGGGGAGGAAAATCGTGGCCTCGCCTGTATGTTCACCATGATGAACAACGCTCGCCTCGCCGTTGGCATACAGGCCGTCGGACTCTCCGAACACGCCTATCAAAAGGCCGTTGCCTTTGCGCGTGAACGGGTTCAAGGCACACCCGCCGGCCGTACCGGGGGCACCATCATCCACCACCCGGATGTTCGTCGCATGCTCATGCTGATGAGATGCTTGACCGAGGCGGCACGCGCAACTTGTTATGCGACGGCGGGTGCCATGGACCGCGCTCGTTGTGGACAGACCCACGAGAACGACCGGGTCGCGCTGTTGATTCCATTTGCCAAGGGATGGAGCACGGAAGTCGCCCAAGAGGTGGCTTCACTCGGCGTACAAGTGCATGGAGGCATGGGATACGTGGAGGAAACTGGGGCGGCGCAGATTTTCCGAGATGCGAGGATCACAAGTATCTACGAAGGCACCACCGGAATTCAGGCGAACGACCTCGTGGGGCGCAAGGTGCTGCGCGATGCGGGCAGGGAACTCTCCCGACTGGTCGCAGAGATGCGTGCCACGTGCGAAGAGGCGGCAACCCACGACCAATTGACTCATGGAGTCTCCCAATTGCGGGAATCCGCGCACCAAATCGAGACGACCCTCGCCTGGTTGCTCGATCTCAATGACGAGGTCCGTTCCGCAGCCGCATCATTTAACTTCCTCATGGGATGCGGCACTTGTGTGGGTGGCTACATGTTGCTTCGCACTGCCTTGGCTGCAATCCAATCGAACCGAGAAGATGAGGACTTTTGCCTCGCTAGAATAGGGCTCTGCAACTTCTACGCGGCTGAAGTACTACCGCGCACGCTTGCCTATTTTCGAGCGGCCCGTTCGGTGACCGAGCAGGATGACGAATCCATGCGGGCGGCGCTTCGGACTTGAGCAGTCGAAGCACGACCTGGTCATGGGCACGCTTCGCCCTGCGCCTACATCCCAGTCCGCGCGGGTTAGTCTACGGTAGGTGTCAGCATCCTTAGACACATTAGATACAGTCGACACATGCCCCGACCCAAACGTCATGACTTTCCGGTGGTGGTGCACATATTGCTCTTTTGAAGGCGAACCACGAGTCAATGAACCGGAGTTGTTTGGTCACTGCCTGTGGGCAAGGCCGCAAGAGATTCCAGACAGGGTTCCGTCATGGCTCCCGGATCTCCTCAACATGCCGCAGGTCTCTTGCTCAATTTGGCGTAGACATAGCCTCCGATTGCGCCCGCAATCGCCTGAGTGGCCAAGCCCACTATCGAACGCGTCGCTGGCAGCGCATGGATGCCAAACACCGCGAACATGATCGTATGCAGCGCCCAAAGAGCCGCCGCGCCGCCGATCACACACCCGAGTGCTCGAGGAAGTGGAACAACCTTCAGCGCCAGAGCAGAGACCGGAACGGCAACGAAAAGACTCGCGGCCACGAACGGCAGATACATTGGCAGCATTGCGAGCAAATCCTCTAGGGTCGTATCCAATCGCACACTCAAGGAAATTGGCAAGCCCAAGTCAGCAACTTGGTGAAGAATGACTTGGGTCGAGAAGGCTGCGGCGAGCAGGTAGGTGGCAACAACCGCCGCAAGGAACGCGACAAGTATTCTCAGCATGAATTGAAACCCTTTCGGTTCAGATCAAAATAACAGCGGCGCGGCGCAATTGTAAGCCCGATGACGCGACACTGCGTTTATCTGCTGAATCGAAATCTCAGGTAGAGCGCGCGTCCCTTGATATCGTGCACAAACCCGTCGAAGCCCGGCCGCAGGTTGTATCGGTGTACGCCGTCGCGCCCACTTGGCAAGGGTGGCGGATCCTTGTCCGCAATGTTGCGCACACCCGCGTAGAGTGTGACTTGACCGCCGAATAGGCTTTCCAGACGGTAGGCATAGTTTGCATCTAGGGTTGTCCATGAGTCGATCTTCGGCTGCGAAGCGACTTCATCGTTGCTGTAGGAATCCACGTATCGCACTGTCAACCCGGCCGCATGGGCTCCGAGACGCCAAGAGAAGTCAAGGTTGAAGCGCAACTCGGGCGTGGGCGCGAAGCCATTGGTGTCATTGCGGCTTCCAAGCTTGTCGGAAAATCCCTCACCGGAAACATCCACGGCGAATCGCGTCAAAAGCGTTGCGTCGGCACTAAGGCGGAACTCGCCGACCATTGACTCTATTTCGTAGTACCCATTGACATCGATTCCCTCGGTCTCCACGGCCCCCACGTTCTCGTAGTCGGTCGACACAACGCTGAGCTGCCCCGATGAGTCGCGGCGCACACGAGGGTCGTTGGGCTGACCGTCGTCGCGACAGTCGTCGTCCAATATGGCCTGGAAGCTCCGACCCTGAGCAATGACATCACGGTAGTCGAGCGTCCAGTAGTCTAGGCTGAGCGCCGCATAGCGCACGGGCCGCAGCAGCAGGCCAATATTTGCCGAACGTGCGCTCTGCGGGCTCAGGCTTCCACCACGAAGCCGGGTCAACAGGGCGAAATTGTCTCCACGGTTTATGATCGCGCCCGTCGCATCAAGTGTGCATCGTCCGATGCCCCGGCTGTTGAAGCGAAACGGATCGGTGAGCGTTCGTACACTCGTATTGCCAGCCACCTGGAAGACGCTCGGAGCCTGGAAGGATGTGCCCCAGGAGGCGCGTAGCGAGAGCCAATCCGTCGCCTCGAACTGCGCGGCGACCTTTGGATCAGTCGTGCTGCCGGCCCGGTCGTAACGTTCGTGGCGGGCGGCCAGCTGCAGCTCGGCGCGGTGACCGAACTCGGTTAGGCTCTCCGCGAATACCGACCAAGCGTGCTGACCCGCCGCGACGGGAAACTCGCGGATACCGCGCGGGCCTTCTCCGGCGGCATCCAACGGGTCGGGCTGATATGCGTACTTCAATTCTCGGTACTGTGCTCCGACTGCCAGCGCTACGGGCTTGCCCTGCCACTCGAACAGGTCTCCTGAGGCGACAAATTCGGCCACTTCCTGCAGGCTCTTCGCGCCTTCCATACGCACCGCCTCGAACCAGCGCTGGGTTTCTAGATCGTTTGCGGCACGCCGACCAACCAGCGCGGGTGGCAGGCCGTCTTCTTCAGGAGTCTTCGGCGTGACCAGATTCGGTGCAACCAGCCGCGTCGCGAATGGATTCCACCGTCCATCGGCCACCGACTGGGCGAATCTGGCGGGTATCCAGTGGCGCTCCGCGGACACCGAGAGCTCTGAGCGGGCACGCGCAAGATAGCCCTCACCCGTCCAACCACCCGGCAAAGGCATCTCCAAGCCCAGCATGATCCGCAGATTGTCAAATTCTCGCAGCGCGTCGCCCGAGTTCTCGCCATTGGCTTCCGCGCCCAAGGGCCTTCCGAAGTAACCAAGAGGAACGGCCTCGTGCAGCGCTGGATTCCAATCGGAGGGGGCGACGTAGTCGAGCAAGCCGTCATCGTCAGGATCTGTCCAGAAATTGAAGGGGTGGTTGGCAGGCACGAAGAACTCGTTGGTCCGCTCGACATTGCCGCTGAACAGCAGCATGTTGCCGACGCGGTCCGTTACGGCATTGTCCGAATAGCCAATCTCGGAGTACAGCGTCATGCCGAAGGTGAGGTGAAGTTCAGCCTCCGCGAACAGTTGCGTTCGCTGTTCAGCGGCGATAGTCGTTCGCTGGTCGGAGAAGTCCATTCGGCACAGGGAACCGCTCGGGTAGCCCCCACCCGCTCGACAATCCGGGTCGGGAACGCGGGGAGTATCAATGCCCGCGATCTGATAAGGAGTGTAGGTTCCGTCCGGGTTTTGCACGGCGCGTCGGAAGCTTCCCGGCGAGCCCCTTCCCGAATCGAATGACCCCTCCACGATGTCGCCATCTCCATCTGGGTCTAGCGCTCGCTCGACTATCCAATCGAACTCGGTGCGGAAATTCTCGTCCTGTTCAAAATATGCGCCGAAGAGTCTGACCTCGCCCCTCGGCACCGCAAGTCCGGTGG
>CAZNYE010000489.1:0-1799 GCA_964577185.1 uncultured Pseudomonadales bacterium
GTGGATATGCTGCTGCAGCGTATTGACAATCCTGAACTCGGTTACGAGCAACGAACGTTTCAAGGCACGCCGGTTGCTGGCCGCTCGGCACGCCTGATTGAACCCGGAGGAGACGGATAATGATTCGATTCTTGAAAAAGGGGACAAGCGAAGCCGCGAAAGCGGAGCGCGCCGAGCGGGTGCGGCTTGATGTCGAACACATTCTCAAGAACATCGAGCGTGAGGGCGAGAACGCGGTGCGCGCCTTCTCCGAGAAGTTTGACAATTGGTCTCCGCAACGCTTCCGGTTGAGCGAAACGGATATCGAGGCGTGCGTGGCGCGTGTACCGACGCGATCAATCGAGGACATCGTTTTTGCCCAGGCTCAAATCCGGCGGTTTGCGGAGTTGCAGCGCACAGCACTTCAAGAAGTGCAAGCCGAGACTTTCCCCGGGGTGACGCTTGGGCACAAGAACATACCTGTCGGAAGTGTCGGCTGCTATGTGCCGGGCGGGGCCTATCCCATGGTTGCGTCGGCGCATATGAGCGTGGTGACCGCCAAGGTGGCTGGCGTGAAGCGCATCATTGCCTGTGCCCCTCCCTATCAAGGCGCCCCGAGCGATGCGATTGTGGCGGCCATGCATCTTGCGGGCGCTGATGAGATCTATGTGCTGGGCGGGGTTCAAGCGGTGGGTGCCATGGCGCTCGGCACAGCATCCATCGAGCCTGTTGACATGCTTGTCGGACCAGGCAATGCCTATGTGGCCGAAGCAAAACGCCAACTCTTTGGCCGCGTTGGAATCGATCTGCTCGCAGGCCCAACCGAGACCCTGGTCATCGCAGATGACAGTTGCGACGGGGAGATGGTGGCCACCGACCTGCTTGGCCAGGCCGAACACGGGCCAACCTCGCCTGCAATTCTGCTGACCACGTCCGAAGCGCTTGCCGAAGACACCCTATGCCACATTGAAGCCCAGCTTAAGACCCTCGAAACTGCGAAGATCGCGGGGCGGGCGTGGCGCGATTTTGGGCAGATCATCCTTTGCGACACGCGCCAAGAGATGCTCGCCGAGGCGAATCGCATCGCCAGCGAACATGTGCAAGTGATGACGCGCGATGCGGATTATTTCCTCGAACACATGACCAACTATGGTGCCCTCTTCCTTGGGCCGGAAACCAACGTAGCGTTTGGAGACAAGGTAATCGGCACAAACCACACCCTGCCGACAAGACTTGCGGCCCGCTATACGGGCGGACTCTGGGTCGGGAAGTTCATCAAGACCTGCACCTACCAGCGCGTCACCTCCGAGGCAAGCGCGGTCATGGGCGAGTACTGCTCGCGTCTGTGTGCACTTGAAGGATTCGCGGGCCACAAAGCGCAGGCGGACTTACGAGTCGCGCGCTATTCGAGCAGCTAGGCTCGTTGACCAGCTTTGAAACAGACAATCAAGACAATCAAGTTGCATTCGAGCCTGCGCGATTTTACCAGTGCCCTGAATGGCTTGGAGCCTCAGCAGTGGACTGAACCAGCACGATGGCCACACAAATGATCTTGCATTCGCAGTCAGAATAGGGTTACATATCTAAGTCTGTGCGCTCTCATGGCAGACGAGCGTGTGCATGTGCACATGAACCGACGATCTCTCGTAGAGCGCACCGTTTCATCTAAAAGGAGAGAGAAATCCAAATGAACAAATCCATCACTGCCCTACTCGCTTTCGCCTTGCTGCTCGCGGGCAGTCCTACCACCGCATTGGCGCAGGAGACCATTGAAGAGATCGTGGTCACGGCCCAGAAGCGTAGCCAAAGCATTCAGGATG
>CAZNYE010000490.1:0-17543 GCA_964577185.1 uncultured Pseudomonadales bacterium
GGCGCGATGATCGCATTCGCCGGTCATTGGCGGCTCGCCAAGGGATTCGTCGAACCGCTTGCCATCAAGACCCGTCCGAGGTGGCCGCTTGAGGAGCTGATGGAAGTAGGGAACCTGTGATTATTCCTGGCTGTGGTGCCAGCGGGGTGTGTGGCAGCGCAGCCATCCACATTGAAAGCCGACGCTGAGCCCCGCTAACGGCGTGTAGACTTGCTCGGCAAGTTCGGATAGGTGCGGCAGAAGGCAGTCACAGTACTTCATTCCAGCCACCAACACTATTTGCTCAGAATACGGCAGTTTGCGCCGCGCTTGGTCGCCAATTCTCTGTGCCCAGGACGTCCTTTGCCGCACCCCCATGTGAGTGACATCAAGTTGATACGGCGAGATGACCTCGGTCGGATTCACCAATCCATACTTGGCACTCAGTAACAGCCAAGGGCAATCCTGACTCTCAGCGTAGGCCCTCGCAAGTCTGAACCAAGTCGATGTGCAGAGTTTGCGTGCGGGCGCTGGGTACCTTAGCTGTGCTCCGGCTAGCGCGAGCAGCAAGAATTTTCTCGCTTTGACTTCGGGTTGGCGCGCTTGCTGTTCAATCATGACATTCAACCTTTTGTTCGATAAGGAGTGGATGTGGTGATGAAACCACATTGTGAAAACCTGCGTTTGCGAATTTGTCCCAAACTCTTGTGAGCCTTTGACCCCTAGTTTGAAAGTGGTAACTACCCGCGCCCCTCGACACTATTGGACAACGTCCCTGTTGCGGGGAGACCATCGGAGGCGACATAGCGGCCGGGTTCTTCCGCTAATTTCTATAGTGTCGAGGGGCGCGGGTAGTTAGGCAGAACGTTCTTATCCTCATCCAACGAGCAATTCTCATTATGGCTCCGAACTCCCCCGTACGACTGTCCGAGGGTCGATTTGGCCAATGATTTAGCCGAATCTGTGCGGTATCGGGCTCTTCACACGGGCGTTCGCAGCCATAATGAGAATTGCTGTCATCCAATAGGCGATACGCCCGATTCCGCAGGCTTTTGCTACACTCAAAGCCACACTCTGCTGACCAGTTCCATGACACCCCAGAACTCCCCGCCCGGCAATGTGCTTGCTGTAATTCTGTTTTTCTGTCTCCTGCTGCCGAGCGTTTCCCTCGCAGCGACACCCCTTGAGGAGCTATTAGAACAAATTGACGAAGCCGCGGTCTCAATGGAGGCCGATGTGGTCGATTGGCGCAGGGACATTCACCAGAATCCCGAGCTTTCCAATCGTGAATTTCGCACCGGCGCACTTGTGGCCGAACACCTGTCGACGCTCGGCATGGACGTGACCACCGGTGTCGCTCACACGGGCGTGGTTGGCGTGCTGCGGGGCAGCCTGCCGGGGCCTGTGGTGGCATTGCGAGCCGACATGGATGCACTGCCTGTGATTGAGCATACCGGCCTGCCCTTCGCGTCCACTGCGACTGCCGAATATGACGGCAACGAGGTGGGTGTGATGCATGCTTGCGGCCACGACGCACATGTGGCAATACTCATGGGGGTGGCGAGCATATTGACAGACCTCCAAGATCAATTGCCCGGTACTGTCGTGTTCATATTTCAGCCCGCGGAGGAGGGAGCGCCGCGCGGTGAAGATGGCGGGGCGGACATGATGATTCGAGAAGGGGCGCTTGAAGAGCCGGCTGCGGAAGCCATCTTCGCGCTTCATGTTGGTCAGAGCCTCGCCGTGGGACAAGCGGCCCTGCGTGCAGGCCCGATGATGGCTGCCGCGCAATCCATGCGCATCAGGATTCAAGGCAGCCAGACGCACGGCGCGTCTCCCTGGTCGGGCGTGGACCCAATTGCGGTTGGCGCACAGGTGGTCTCCGCGCTGCAAACAATCGTCAGCCGCAACGTGGACATTACCGAGCTGCCGACGGTGGTGACTGTTGGCACCTTTCATGCGGGCACCCGCTACAACATAGTGCCCGCCGAGGCCCTCCTGACCGGCACGATTCGAACCTTTGATCCCAAGACAAAGGCGCGGGTCAATGATCTCATCCGACAGATTGCCACAGGTGTCGGTGCCGCCATGGGTGCGAGTGTTGAGGTCGAGATTAGCCCAGGTGTTCCGGTCACGGCCAATGATGAGGCGCTCACTGAATTTGCATTGCCCGTATTGCGCCGCGTATACAGCGACAATGGACTGCTTGTGTCCCCGCTGATTACAGGCGCGGAGGATTTTTCTTATTTTCAGAAGCAGATTCCAGGGGTGTACTACTTCATAGGCGTGAGGTCACCTGACGTCTCGGAGGCCGATGCGATCCCCAATCATTCACCATTTTTCACGGTCGATGAAACCGCGCTGGTGCCGGGCGTGCGTGGCCTTGCCTCACTCGCGGTGGAATACCTCGCTCGCGAAAGTCACTGACCGAATCTATTGGCAGATTCAAGATAGCGAAGTTCATCCTGCGTGGAGGTGCGCCCAAGGACAGCATTTCGATGCGGAAATCGCCCGAAGCGAACGATGATCTCTCGATGCCCTTCGGCAAACGCTAGGCTCGACTTCAGCCAATCCCGCGACTCGGGCGGCGCGACTTCTAAGAGCACTTTGAAGAGTGCGCAGGAGAGATTCTGATCATCCAACGCCTCTGAGTGTTCCAGGGGCAGATAGGCGAAGACACGTTTGACAGGGTCTAACTGGCTGTCCAGCCCATCATGTATGCCGCGCTTCGCCATCGAAAGGGCGAGGCCGTCAAATGCGAATGCCTCCGCCTGACCGCGAAATATGTTGCGTGGAAACTGGTCGGTCAGGAGCATGTAGGCCAGCCAAGAATCCGCCCGCCGCTGCCAGGATTCAAAGGCACCCTGGCGGACAGATTCAAGATGCTCTAGAAAGCGGTCCCGAATCAACTGATCATGGTCGTCGTTCGACTGAAACCACGCCTTGTCGGTGCCATCGGGCCCGACATCACCAAACCAGAATTCCAAAATCTGATCTGCTAATTCGCTCATTCATGAACCCGTGAGTACATCTCGCCGCGCTGCGCGAAGAATGTGATCAAGCCAACGGTGAACCAGCAGGCAAGAATGATCCACTCGGCTGGCCAAGCCAAGGCGGATGGGCTTGGCGGCAGGAACAGCAGAAACAGAATAGTAAACGCGGCGACACACACCCAGGCCGTAGCCTGACCAGATTTCACCATGAACGGACGCGGCATATCTGGTTGATTACGGCGCAGGGCAAGAAACGCCACGCTGACCATCAGATAAGCAATGATCAACGAGAAACTGCCAACATTGATCAGCCAGTTCAGCACCGCCCGTCCCAACCAAGGCGACACGCAGGACAGAAGGCCGATAAGGATGATGGCAGCGTACGGAGTTCGGTAGCGCGGATGCAGGCGTCCGAACACCTTGGGCAACATGCCCGACTGTGAGAGCGCGTAGATGACCCTGCTTCCACCCACGATAAAGGCGTTCCAACTAGAGAGAATGCCTGCGATGCCGCCCAATACCACCAAGGCGCCCGCCTTTTCAGACCCCCAGAAATGCGTCGCCGTGCTGGCGGTCGCCATGAACCCTGAATTCTTGTCCGGCCCAAGCGCCACGGCGAGGATGATCAGGACATAAAAGGCGATCGCAAGGATGACCGAAAACACCAGCACCTGACCTATACGGTTCGGTGGGAGGTCGATCTCTTCGGCCGATTGCGGAATCACATCGAAGCCCACAAGCATGACCGGCACAATCACCAGCACCACAAGGAAACCGCGGACTCCAGTCGAGAACAGTGGCTCGATGTCCGCGAAAGAACCAGACTTGATCGCCCCCGTCGCCAGCAATAGAGCCGCGAAGGCAATACCAAGGGTGATCAAGGTCTGCACGATGGCGGCAACGCGAATACCAAAGTAGTTCACCAGGCTCATCATCACAGCCGCAGTCACGCCAATCAGCGCCGAGCCCAAGTCCACCTCATAGCCCGCAAGCTCCCACAAGGGGAATATACGAGTCTCTGGAAGCAGATATTGAAGCGCGACAGGTAGGGCTGTGGACTCGAACATGCACACGCCCACATAGGCCACTAGCAGCGCAAAGGTGCAAACGAAACTCGCACCCACGCCAAGGGCGCGCAGCGTGTAGACATGCTCTCCGCCGACTTTGGGCATGGCGGCCGCCAACTCCGCATAGAGCAATCCGATGAACAGAACCACCATGCCACCAAGTGCAAACGCGACGGCGGCACCCATGCTGCCGGCATCTGCCACCCATTGACCTGATAGCAAAACCCAACTCCAGCCGATCATGGCGCCAACGGAGAGGGTAAGTACTTCGCGGCTGCCTAAGACCTTAAGGAGCCCGGGATTGGATTCATTCATGAGGCAATCATGACACACACTTGGCTTCAAGATAATATGTGCGTCCATGCACTCGCCAACGGAGGCTAGCAGATATGGCTGAGCCCAACGCTGCGGAATTTATCGCTCGTGCTGACGACCTTCGCATTCGCTGGACGAACGCCGCAATTGAGTATCTTGGAAAGAACAACGTACGCCCATACCACGTTTCCTTTGCATGTCTCGGCGCGGCGATACTCGCAGGGGTCACTGTCTCCTTCGGGCATCTCACCTGGGGTGCGATCCTGTTCGTGGTCACCTACGGATGTGCGCACCTCGCACGTGAATACTTGCGGGAAAGCGGCGGTAGACCAGGTCTGATCGAAGGCCCCGTCACCACCACGCTTGCAGAGGGCTTTGTCTACGCGGGTCTCGCCGCCTTCTTGGCCTCAGACAATTCATCCTTGCTGGCGGCGCTCTTGGTCGTGGCGCTGGTTGCTCACACGCTATCCACCTTTCTTGCCAACGAAGCTGAACGCAGGGGCCGAAGTGTTCGCCTCTGGTGGACTTCTTCGGCGATCACGGCCCTGATCATCGCGCTCTTTTTGCTCATGAATCAAGTGGTGATTCTGATTCTGATGCTCGCCATTCTCAAAGCCTGCGCCTGCGTGTATCTGTTGCTCGAAACCTCAGAGCTTAGCGAACAGCGTCCCGAAGACGACTAATTCGCTGAGGTCTGCACTCAATCAACGGAGACTTCAGTGTATCCCGGACACTGGTCGAGAATTAAACCCTTGGAAGTCGCGGCGACCCTCACAGGGCCCGGCGGTGGGGCAGTGGCAGAGCTCACCTGGCAGGAACTCGACGACCGATCAAATCAAATCGCCCAGTACCTCCACAACCAAGGACTGAGGCTCGGAGACCATGTCGCCATCTTCATGGAGAACAATCTTGCCTACTTCGAAGTCGCTTGGGCCGCGCTTCGGTCCGGGCTTTGGCTCACTCCCGTCAATCGTTATCTCACAGCGGAAGAAGTAGCCTATATAGTGAACGACTGTGATGCCAAGGCCTGCTTCAGTTCGGCGCGACTTGCCGAAGTTGCGAAGGATGTACCTCGGCTCGCTCCCGGGTGCACGAATTGGCTGATGGTGGACGGATTGGTGGACGGCTATCAAAGCTATGAAGAGTTGCGGGATGCGAGTCCATCAGAGCCGCTCGCACCGCAGCCCTCAGGAAGCTTCATGTTCTATTCTTCCGGCACCACCGGACGACCCAAGGGCATCCTCCGCGAGCTTCCAGGAACCATGATCGATGAGGTTGACGACTCACCGGTGAGCGGACTGCAATCAGCGCTCTGGGGATTTGGTTCGTCAACAACCTATCTCTCGCCAGCACCCTTGTACCACTCGGCGCCCATATCCTTCTGCATCGCCGCGCAAACACTTGGCGGCCGGGTCATAGCACTGCCACGCTTTGATGTATCAGATGCGCTCGCGGCGATTGAAAAACACCGGGTCACGCACAGCCAGTGGGTACCCACCATGTTTACGCGCATGCTCAAGCTCGACGAAACAACGCGCAACAGCTTTGACCTCTCATCACATCAGGTCGCCATTCACGCGGCGGCCCCTTGCCCGCGCGAGGTCAAGCAGCAAATGATGGATTGGTGGGGGCCCATCATCTATGAGTACTACGCGGGCAGCGAATTAAACGGTTTCACACATGTGAACCCCCAGGAGTGGATTGAGCGGCCCGGCACGGTCGGGAAGTCCCTGATGGGCCAAATCCACATTTGCGATGAGAGTGGCAAGAAATTGCCGAATGGCGAACAGGGCATAATCTACTTTGAACAACCCGAAATCGCATATGAGTATTACAAGGATGAGAAGAAGACCAGGGAAGCACAGCATCCCGAGCATGCAAATTGGTCCGCACTCGGCGACGTGGGCTACTTGGATGAAGAGGGCTATCTGTTCCTTACTGATCGGGCGACCTTCATGATTGTTTCCGGGGGTGTGAACATCTACCCACAGGAAATAGAGGATGTACTGATTTTGCACCCGCAGGTCGATGATGTTGCCGTTGTGGGCGTTCCCAACGAGGAGATGGGTGAAGAAGTGAAGGCGGTGGTGCAACTTGTCGAAGAGGTAGCTCCTTGCGATGAGATTCAGTTTGAACTCATGGAATTCGCGAGAGACAGACTCGCACACTACAAGTGTCCGAAGAGCATCGACTTTGATCCGCGGCTGCCTCGCCTTCCCACCGGCAAGCTGTACAAGAGGCTATTGAAGGACCGCTACTGGGGCCGGCATGACACTCGAATCGTCTAATAGTTGGCGAGTCACTTATAGCCTGCTCGTCTGTGTGCTGCTTTCCGGCTGTAGCCTTTTGTTTCTGGGCGGCCGTTCGGATACGGACGGCATCCCCACGCGTCCAATTTCCGAGTTAATGAAGATCTCCGAGCCGACACCACTATGGGAGCCCCGGTCCGCGCTAGGTAATCACAGTCCCTATACCGTATTCGGCAAGACCTATAGAGTCCTCAGCTCCGCAGAGGGCTATTCGGAAACCGGCATCGCTTCCTGGTACGGGACGAAGTTTCACGGCCGCAAGACTTCATCAGGCGAGCCGTATGATGTCTATAAGATCACCGCCGCGCACAAGGCCCTGCCGCTGCCAACCTATGTCAAGGTCACCAACCTCGAAAACAACCGAACCCTCGTGGTGCGGGTCAATGATCGAGGCCCGTTCAAGGAAGGGCGCATCATAGACCTCTCCTACGCGGCCGCGGTCCAGCTTGGCGTATTTCCCAAGGGGACTGCTCGGGTGCGGGTTGAGAGCATTCCCGTCACAAAGAAATCACTCCTGGCACGGGTGTTCTCCGGGGATGCCAGCGAGCAGGAGGAGAGGAGCGAGAAAGGCAGCTTCTTCGTCCAAGCCGGCGCCTTTTCGTCGCGAGACAACGCCGAACAGTTGAGAGAGCGAATAGGTCGCCAAGCACTCGGAACCACCTCAACGAAAACCAGTCGTATCGACCATATGTTTCGGGTACTGGTTGGCCCTTTCGCAACGCGTGGGGAAGCTGAGTACGCGAAGCAACGATTGCAGGAAAGCTTCGGCATCCGCGCCCTGATTGTCGATTGAACGGATATCGATTGAACCTGAGCGAGACCGAATTATGCACCTTCAAAGGTTGACAGCGATTCTGCTCTTCCTGAGCCTTGTCTTCATCACTGAACCTGTCGATGCGCAGCCACGCGCCTTCACACCGAGAGCGCCCGAGGTGCCGGCCGGCGCTTGGCTTGTCGGGGATGCCAATTCGGGCAGCGTGATGGCTTCGCTCAATGAGGATGAACGCCTCTCTCCGGCGAGCCTCACCAAGATCATGACCGGCATGGTGGCGGCAGAACAGATCAATCTCGGCAGATTCTCCTTGGCTGATATGGTGCCGGTGAGTGTCAATGCTTGGCAGGCGATCGGCTCGCGCATGTTTATCCGCGAAGGGACCGAAGTACAGCTTGAAGACTTGCTGCGCGGGATTATCATCCAGTCCGGCAATGACGCAAGCATCGCGGTGGCCGAATACATCGCCGGAACCGAAGAGGCCTTCGCCGACATGATGAATGCCAAAGCAGAGTCGCTCGGCATGAGCAATACGCATTACACAAATTCAACCGGCCTGGAACATCCAGACCAATACACAACCGCCAAAGATCTCTTCATTCTCAGTCAACACCTCATAGAAGAATTCCCTGATCACTACACCTATTACGCCGAGACCGAATTCACCTACAACAATATCCGCCAACCCAATCGAAACAGCCTGCTCTATGAGGGCCGAGGCGTTGACGGAATCAAGACGGGATTCACGGACGCTGCGGGCTACTGTTTGGTGGCGTCTTCCATCGAGCGGAATATGCGGCTTATTGCAGTGGTGCTCAAAACGGCCAGTACTTCGGCACGGACCCGCGCAGTGCGCAGCCTGCTGACCTGGGGATATAACTTCCACGAAACCACTCGTATCGTTGATGCTCGGGTTCCACTCTTGACCGCGCAAGTTTGGTACGGCGTGGAATCGCAAATCAATCTTGGTGTCGCAACTTCTCCCTTGGTGACTATTCCCCGTGGACGCGGGCAAGAAATTGACCTAGTGTTCGATGTACCGCCAAATATCGAGGCACCAATTGAACAGGACCAAGAGGTGGGCAGGGCAATTCTCCAGCTTGATGAGGAGGAAGTGCTCAATCTACCCTTGATCGCGCTTTCGGGCGTGGAGGAAGCAGGCTTCTTTCAGCGCCTCTACGATGGCACGGTGCTGTTCTTCCGTGGAATGTTTGAGTAGGGATCCCTCTATGTACGCTCGCGGATTCGATGCCTTACGGCACTGAATCCGGCGGCATGTCCATGTGCCGCACGGGAAGCTCAGTGAATCAGTGCTTCCCTGGGGGCGACACATCGGGCGTCGCCCTCCGACAACTAGGTCGTAGCCAATATGCGGATGTGTTTCGCGCCATGCGCGACTTCACCAACTCCCGTATTGAATCCCAACAACGGGCCAGCATCCCCGACGAGCTCTGGTTGACCGAACACGAACCAGTGTTTACGCAAGGTCAGGCGGGCCGCGCGGAGTATTTGCTGAATCCAGGCGATGTCCCTGTCATCCAAACCGACCGCGGAGGCCAAGTGACCTACCACGGCCCCGGACAGTCCGTTGTGTACCTGTTGGTCGACCTTCCGAGGGCCGCACTTAGCATACGATCTCTGGTGACGCTCATCCAGGATTCAATAACCTCGGTACTAGCCGAATACGGAATTTCTTCATCCTGCCGCAAGGGCGCACCCGGTGTGTTCGTCGAAGATGCCAAGATCGCCTCGCTCGGGCTACGAATACGAAAAGGGTGCTCCTACCACGGCCTTTCTCTCAACGTCGACATGGATCTCGAACCCTTCTCACGAATTCATCCTTGCGGCTTCACTGGGCTGCGAATGACGCAGCTAAGTGACCTCGTGAAGCCGTGCCCCAGCCTTGCTGAAATTGAAGGGAGGGTGGCTGAGGCTTGTGTGGGTCGGATTCCAGCTTTCAATACGACAGCTTGACACCACACAAAAGGCCCACAGTTCAGTTGATAATCTTTGCCAACAAGATCCATTATGTACCAAATGAGGGAATCGACATGGCAACAATGAACGTATCTCTGCCAGGTCCGATGAAGAATTGGGTTGAAAATCAATACCAGACAGGGCGTTTCAGCAACGCGAGTGACTATGTGCGCCACCTGATCCGTCGCGACCAAGAATACGCCCGCGCACTCGAACAGATACAAGCTCTTGTAGACCATGGCCTACAGAGCGGCGCACCTGAGGGATTCGATTTCGAGGCTTTCTTAAGGCGTAAGCAAGAGGCCTATGACAAGTCCTCCGACTAATGGGTATCTTCTCACCCCTGCTGCTCAAACGGACTTGAACGACATCTGGGATTACACAGCCCGCACTTGGTCGTCTGAGCAGGCTTCACTTTATGTGCGAAACCTTGAGCAAACTCTGCAAATGATTGTCTCTCAACTGTGGGATCGTGGTCTGCTAGAGCTTTGACAAATCGGCAGCCACCGGAACCCGCGGGATGAAGCTCTCACCCCTCAGTCAACATCTTCATTTAAGCATTGGAATTCTATCTGTTAAATGCTATCAACAGATACTATACTTGCGCTTATGAAACCCCTCACACCATCGGCACAAAAAGCCTTGCGCAACCTTGGCGAGTCCATCCGCATCGCTCGCGTACGGCGCCGAATCAGGCAAAGGGACATGGCCATGCGCATGGGTGTTTCCATTGTCACCCTTCGAGCGCTCGAGAAAGGGGAGGCCGGCGTATCTGTCGGCACGCTTGCATTGGCATTGCTTGTGCTCGGCAATCTTTCCAAACTCGAAGAACTGAGTGATGTGTCGAGAGATGACATCGCTATGCTCTTGGAAATCGAGGACCTGCCCAAGCGGGTTCGCGCCAACCAACTGCGGCCAAGACCCATCGGAAAGTAGCAGGTCGACATCAACACAATGAAAACGCCTCGGGAATATCAAGTTGCCATTGGCACCACACTCGAACCCGTTGGAGTGATTCGATTTAGTACGGTTCGCGGAAGGCAAACATCGCAGTTTCGCTACGTCCCCGAATGGCTGGAAAACAAGAAGGGTTTTGCCATCGCGCCGTCACTTCCGCTCCATGAACACTGGGTGTATTGCACCAGCCACATGGATGAAAAGCGTGCGTGTCTTCCGGGAGTGATTTCCGATTGTGCCGCTGACAGTTGGGGACGTGCTGTCTTAGCGCGCGCCGCAGGCCACGAACTCGATGAACTAGACTACTTGCTGGAAAGCCCCGATTCGACGCGCCACGGAGCGCTTCGCTTTCTTGATGGGAGCGGACCCCCGCTCGCCCATGGAGACCCCGAGGAATCCGCCGAATTAGCGCGCCTGCGGCAGCTCGCATCGGAGTTTCACTCGGGGTCAGATAGGCAGCAGGCACTTGCGCGTGTCTTGCGTGGTTCGAGTACCAGTCTCGGAGGTGCGCGCCCGAAGTCAACTGTCATGGACCCTTCGGGCGACTTGTATGTAGCCAAGTACACCATGCCGGAGGACAGCATGCCGGTAGAGCGCGCCGAGGTTGCCACTTTGCTGCTCGCCCGTGATGTCGGCATTCGCGCCGCAAGCGCCGGTTTAGCCGAACCAGGATCGAAATACCCCATCGCCATGATCAAACGATTCGATCGTGACGGCGCCGAGCGGATTCACTACATATCGGCTCAAACCCTCTTAGAGAAGCGCTGGGGCGAGCAGGGATATTACAGCGATATTGGTGAATCCTTGCGCGAGGTATGCGCATCTGGTGAGCAAGCACTGGGTGAATTGAAAGAACTATATCAGCGTTGTCTGTTCAACATCTTGGTGTCAAACACCGACGACCATCTCCAGAATCACGGATTGTTATTCATCCAGGGAGAATGGCGATTGTCACCTGCGTTTGACATGAATCCTCAACCGGAACGGCACCGCCGACTCAAAACCGGTATCAGCGAATTGAGCGGCTTCGAAGCTTCAGTCGAAGCCTGGTTGGAAGCTGCGCCGTTCTTCGAATTGACATTAGACGAGGCGCGGGGCTCTGCTGTCGACATGGCGCGTGACCTGCGAGACCAATGGCGATCGCGCTTCAAGGAACAGGGCATGGGTCGGCAGGAATGCGACATGTATCAGGCAGCATTCGATCACGCCGAGAGTCGCTACGCACTTGGCTTGGACAAAGTCACCTTGGTAGCAGGTGCCGCCGAGCCGAAATCCAAATCCGACAATGGCTGACACGGGTCTTGGACTCCCCCACACTGGCATGCGAAACAGGCGCAGCCGCGAATTACCACATGCTACCTACGCTTTCCGTTGTTCGCACACACGCCACAATCATCCCTGGGCTTCAGTGAAAAGCGCCGAAACTCTCCACCGAGCGCATCCACGTGCAACACCTTGCCTATGAGGGGCTCACCGGCGCCTGTGATGAGTTTCATGGCCTCCAGCGCCATGAGGCTGCCGACCATGCCGACAAGTGGTGCGGCCACGCCGTTCTCTGCGCAGTTGAGTGCTTCATCGTCTCCCCTCGGATAGAGACAGGCATAACAAGGCGAAGACTCGACTCGAGAATCAAACAGACTGATCTGGGCTTCGAAGCGTATGGCTGCGCCAGACACCAAAGGACGTCCCTGGGCCACGCAGGCCCTGTTGATGGCATAACGCGCTTGAAAATTGTCCGTGCCATCCACAACAAGATCCACCTGCTGTAACAATCCCGGAAGGGACTCATCATCAAGCGAGCACTCGTGTCGAATCACGCGAGCCCCTGTTCGCAGACCTTCCAGCCTACCTGCGCCGGCGTCCACCTTGCTCCTTGCCAGATCCGCATCACCAAAGAGTATTTGTCGTTGCAGGTTGGAAAGCTCAACCTTGTCCCGATCTGCGATGTGAAGCTCACCGACGCCTGCAGCTGCAAGATAGAGCGCGGCCGGGCATCCAAGACCACCTAGGCCCGCGATGAGCACCCTTGCCGCAAGCAGCTTCTCCTGGCCAGCCACATCAACCTGCGGCAGCATGATGTGCCGCGAGTAGCGCAGAAGCTCTTCGTCGTTCATCCGCTCAGAGTACTCCTCTTGCGTGAGTAGAGAATCGCCAGCTCACCAATGAGTAGCACGGCTACCGCTCCGAAAAAGATCCAAGAATCGAATCCCACTTCTGGAACATATACCAGCAAGACGAGGCTGAATACCAACACCGCGAGGCACCATAGGGCGAGCAGTGAAGCAAACAGGTCGCCGCCGGGGACCGCGAAGGGCCTGGTCACGCCGGCATCGCGAAAGCGAAGGCGGATATAGGCAGCCATCATGACGATATAGGGCAGGAGAAAGAGCACCGCGCTACAGGCGAACAAGGCCCAGAAGAGCTCTTCATTCGTGGCGGCGAGATTTCCATAAATGAGCAGCACCAGTGTGCTTAGCACACCGCTGGCTATGGCGGCGCCAACGGGAGTTCGGAACCTTGGATGCTCTTTGCCCAAGGGTGCGGGGAAGGCGCCCTCCACCGCCGTCTCCGCCATGGCCCGATTGGTTCCCAGACACCAGGTCACGGCACTTGAGAAGATGGTGAATATGGCACCGGTTCCGAGGAGAATCGCAATAAGCCCTCCGAACTGGCTGTCTCCGAACATCGCGTCGAAAGCGGCCACCAAGCCCTCTACGATATTCAGTTCTTCGACCGGCAGGGCGATGAGGATTCCGAGCGTGCCAAGGGCGTATAGTCCAGCGATGATCAGGCCGGAGCAGAGAATTGCGAGTGGCAAGTTTTGTTGAGGGTTCTGTATGTCGCGCGACCCTGCGCACATGAGTTCAAACCCGAGCATGCCATAGATCACTACGGGTACATACTTCAGGCTTGCGTCGAATGACGGCATGAGTTCGCGAAGTCCTATGACATTCGCCGAACCTTTCTCCAAGTAGTGCGCCACGCCGCCGCCAATGAGCACCAAAACAATCAAGATCTTGAGCAGGGCGCCGAGATTTGGAATCCACTTACCAAAGTCTAGGGAAACCACGTTCAGGACTACGGTCATCCAACACAGGAAGATGCATAGGCCCACCTGCAATCCGAGCGGCATATCCGGGAAGAAAAGCTGTCCAAGGATGGTGATCAGCAAAATGAACTGCGCCGGATTCCACAAAGAGACGTTGACCCAGTAGGCCCAGGCGACGCGTGCGCCCATGTTCTTGCCAAACGCATCGCGCACCCAGGCGTACACACCGCCCTGCTCCGGGTAGGTGGTACCGAGTTCGGCGGAAATAAGTCCGAATGGTAGAAAGAAGGCGACCGCCATGAAGGCCCACCAAAAGAGGCTCGACACACCAATGGCCGCCGTTGACAGCAAGGGATCGAGCACGAGAATCGCGGCGACACTGAAGAGGATCAGGTCACCCAATCTCAAGGTCGGCGCGGGTGTGCTGATTGAACTCATTGAAGATTCTCCGGACTGGGCAGCCGAGGCGCGAGCGAGGTGCGTGCTGCCTGAATCCTTTGGCTAGAAATACCCGAAACTTACTCGCTCGTGTCCCGCATGGTCTCTTAAGGTTTCGATCCTATTGAAGCCCGCCTCTTGCATCATGGCTCGCACACTTCTTCCTTGATTGTATCCGTGCTCAAGCGCGAGAGGGCCGCCCTGACGCAAGCATTGAGGCGCTTGCCCTATGATCTCACGCAGCGCTTCGAGACCCCGCACGCCGCCATCGAGCGCTAGCCGGGGTTCAAAGGCTAGGGGTGAGGCCCCGAGGCAAGGTTCCTCTTTCGCCACGTAGGGTGGGTTGCTTAGAATCGCATCAAAGGGTCCTTGGACGGCTCGGCACCAATCAGCAGAAATGAAACTGATATTGATTCCAAGGCTCACGGCGTTCTCTTTCGCGCAGCCGAGCGCGCGTTCACTGATATCTGTTGCCGTCAACCTAAGATCTGGACGAGCTTTGGCGAGTGCGAGCGCTATGGCACCCGAACCGGTGCCGAGTTCCAGCACGTTCGCACCCTGAGCGATGTGATTGATGCCCCAATCCACAAGCAGTTCGGTTTCTGGCCTCGGGCACAGAACTTCGGGGGTAACGCGTAGCTGAACATCATGGAATTCCGCACTTTCGAGTAGATAGGCCATCGGCTCACCGCTAGTCCGACGTGCCTGCAATGAGGCTATGCGCTCGGAAACCTCTTCATTCGGCTCCGTTTCCGGATGCGCGAAGACCCAAGCAAGCGGCTTGTCCAGACAATGCGCCTTGATCAACAAGTAGTCCCGGCCTAAATCATTCATCGCCGAATGAACCCAGGAGCTTTGCTTGATGGTCCGCCTGCAATGGCTCGATCAACAATTCCAACCGACCCTCAAGCAATTCCTCAAGCCGGTAGAGCGTGAGATTGATTCGGTGGTCGGTCACGCGATTCTGCGGAAAGTTATAGGTTCGTATACGTTCTGAACGGTCCCCGCTGCCGACATAGGCGCGCCGCGCTTCATCCTGTTCTTGTTGAGACTTTTGCCGTTCGGCGTCAAGCAGCCTCGCGCGCAAGAGTGCCATGGCCCTCTGACGATTCTGGAGTTGAGATCGCTCGTCCTGGCACTCGACCACGGTCCCGGTGGGCAAATGCGTGATGCGAACAGCTGTGTCCTTCTTGTTGACGTGCTGCCCTCCGGCGCCCGACGCCCGGTAGGTATCGAATCTGAGCTCGGAAGGGTCTATCTCTACCTCTTCGATCTCCTCTACCTCTGGGAGCACGGCAATGGTGCAGGCGGAAGTGTGAATTCGTCCCTGAGCCTCCGTTTCGGGTATTCGCTGCACGCGATGGGTACCCGATTCGAACTTGAGTTGACTGTATACGGCCTTGCCGGCGACGCGCACTATGACTTCCTTGAATCCACCATAGGCGCCGCCTCGTTCACTGACGATCTCAGTGTTCCAACCTCGCTGCTCGGCAAAACGAAAGTACATGCGATAGAGATCTCCCGCAAAAAGCGCCGCCTCTTCCCCACCGGTTCCAGCACGCACTTCAAGGAACACGTTGGCCTCTTCGTTCGGATCTTTCGGCAAGAGAAGCACGCGCAATTCGTCAAAACAGGCCTCCAACTCGCGTGATACCGACTCCGCTTCCTCGGCGGCAAGCTCACGAACTTCCGCGTCTTCGTCTTCACCGAGTTCCCTCGCTTCGGCCAACGCGGTTTCTAGCGCGAGGTCTTCGTCAAACTTTGCCACCACAGGTTCGATTTCACCAAACTCGCGTTCAATCTTGATCCAGCCCTCACGATCCTCGACGATGCGCGGATTGGCACGTGCTTCTTGGAGTTCCTCATGGCGCTTCTTCAGGGCTTCGAGTCTTGATTGCAGAGATGTTGGCAGCGCCACGATCACCTCCTCCTGATTCGCTCGGGCTTCTCAAGCAACGAAAGGTCACCCGTGCGCAGGGTCTCCGTTGGAAGATGCATGAGCCGCGCTGACAAACGCGCGCTCAAACGCCGAAGCGCTTCTTGAGGCTCAGTACCCTGCTCAAGAGATGCGAGGGCCTGCTCAAGTTCGCGTTCGCTGATCTCATCCATGGCCTCGCGATAGCGTCGAATCAAGTCTCCTCGCTCCAAGGCGACAAGCTTGCTCTGGAATAGATCCGCCCCCTCGCGAAGCAGGGTCTCAGCTTCGGCTGCAGCTTCGCGACGATTCCGCACGCCTTCTTCGATGATGTCCGTCAGATCATCTATGGCATAGAGAAAAATATCGCTGAGCTCGGCCGCCTGGGGTTCTACATCGCGCGGCACCGCCATATCGATCACCAACATGGGTCGCCGACGGCGGGTCTTAATCGCCGACTCGAGCATGGCGCGACTGATGATCGGCAGACGGGAGGCGGTGGAGCAGATCATCAGATCAAACTCATGCAGGCGGGTGTGCATCTTAGCGAGCGGTATTGCCGATTCGTTTTCGCTTTGCGTCAAGACCTCTGCGGAGGCGAGTGTGCGATTGGCGATTGCTAGGCTGGCCACGCCTTGCGACCGTAGCGCACCCGCGAAGGATTCAATCATTGCACCAGCACCCACCAGAAGTACGCGGATGTTGGCCAGTTTCGAGAAGAGCTGCGCGGCCAAGTCAAGACATACGGAAGCATAGGACACGCGGCTCTGTCCAATGCTTGTCTCAGTGCGCACACGTTTTGCGCTGATGAGCGCGACTTCGCACATGAGTTCAAGCTTTGACCCCAATGTGCCAGCGTTGCGGGCCTGGCCCCAAGCATCCTTCACCTGAGCCATGATCTGCGTTTCTCCGAGCACCTGGGAATCGAGACCCGAGGCCACACGCACCAGATGCATCACCGCCTCCTCATCCCAGAGAAAGTAGTCCACATCGCTCGGCAACGAAGTGTTTCGATAGACCTCTAACCACTCGCGCAGTGCGCGCACGACATCCGGCAACTGACCACCAGAAAGCGCCACGTAGAATTCAGCGCGATTGCAGGTCGAGAGAATGGCTGTTTCGCTAATCTGTTCAAGCGTCCCGCGCAGACTGTGCAATGCCGCCGGCAACGCATGGTCAGGAAACGCAAGACGCTCGCGGAGCGCAATGGGAGCGCTGCGATGATTGATGCCATATGCGAGGACGGTCATAGCTATGGCCAAAACGGCAAGGGGGAAATGATCGAAACCTGTAACTACTCGCCCCCCTTGACACTCTAGGAACTAGTCGCTCTGTCACCCTTGATGATCAGTTCACTCATTCCGTGCGCCCAGAAGGGGGCGTTATTCTATAGTGTCAAGGGGGGCGAGTAGTTACCGAAGACTTTGCATAATACCAGTGAGGCCAAGAGTCCCCGCATGAGCATTTGTTGCTCCTGTGAAAGGGACTCCCGACACGCCGCCCCGTGGGGTGTACTATGCACATAACATATGCAAGGAGCCATCGATGGCGGCAAAGCAGCCCACATCAGAACAGCTCGTCAAGGCACTCCCGCGCCCGGTAAGGCGCAGGCGAATGCTGAGCACGAGTAGAACATCATGTCAACACGTTTAATTCCAATACGAACGTGCATCACACCCGGAGGTGCCATAGCTGTTCGTTACCTGAAGGTACGCGAAAAACGGAACTGGCGGAGGGGGAGGGATTCGAACCCCCGAACCGCGGACACTACC
>CAZNYE010000491.1:0-3733 GCA_964577185.1 uncultured Pseudomonadales bacterium
CATCGATGGTGTCGGAACTGGCTCCTGTCGTCCTCTACCTCCGCTATTTCGTTCGGCCGGGTGAAACACTCGTCATTGAAGAACCAGAATCTCACCTGCATCCTGGAATGCAGGTTGAACTCATCCGCCAGATTGCCGGTCTTGTGAGAGGTGGTGTGAGAGTAATCCTGACCACGCATAGCGAATGGGTGCTTGAAGCGTTGGGAAATCTGATGGGGGTTTCGTCACTTTCCGGGCCGGAACTTGAGGGATTGGAAGATGCGCAGTATGCGCTCGATCCTAATCATGTGGGGGTATGGAGCTTCAAACAGCAGCGCTCTCCGAAAGGTTCGATCATTGAAGAGGTCGTATTCAACCCTGAACAAGGGGGTTTACAAACGGACTTTGATGGCGTTGCCGAAGATGTGTACAACAACTGGGCCAGAATAGGGACTCGAATCGCAGGGCGTTCTGGCTAATGTCGAATTCGCGCAACCTGTTCAAGAGCGATATTCCAGGCGACGCGTTCACGGATAGATTGGACAAAGAGGGCTGTCATGTTCCACTGGAGGGGGCAGCCCGGCCAGACGGGATCATTGACATGGACCACCAATCTCTCAACCTGGGAGGTAAGAGGCGTTGCGATTACATCTTCATTTGCCGCGAATACCGCGCTGAAGCCAGCCTGGTATCTCCGCTTGAATTGAAGGCAGGCGGCCCTCGTGCGAGTCAGGTGATCGATCAACTTCAAGCGGGTGCCGACTTTGTTCGCGACAGGGTGTGCGAAGAGGAGGAGATTGTGTTTCGGCCGGTGCTGGCTTACGGGGGCAAATTCCACAAGGATCAAAGGAAACGCCTCATTGCTAGGCGGATCTCGTTTCGTGGTGCGGAACATCCAGTCGAGATCATCAAGTGCGGAGCACCTTTGAAGAATTTGTTCCCTCCTTCCGCCTAAAATTCAAACACCCCCGGCGCAAACGCCTCCACCGTGCGTCGCGAATCTTCTGGAGTTGCACCCAGGGGCGCGATGATATTGGTGTGCACGCCGGATTCCGCGTTCCAACGAATTCGCTCGTGGCACTCATCAGCGCTGCCGATCACCGCGATCTCATCCACGAGTTCATCGGAAAACGCGTTGGTGGTACGTGCTCGATCTCTGGCTGCCCAACCTTCGCGGATCTCCGCGGCCACTGATTCATAGCCCGCCCAACTCAAGAACCTGTTGTAGACAGGCGTGGCGTAGTAGGGCGCGAACGCGGCGCGAAATCTGTTGCGGGCATCGGCCTTGTCATTGGTGACCAGCACCATGGCGCGATTCACGACTTCGATTGAATCGGGATCCTTTCCCGCGCGTTTCGCGCCTTCTGCCTTGTGTTCAAGCATCTTGGCAAGCGCGCTTCTGGGCCAAAGATTGAGAATCAGCCCGTCAGCGAACTCGGCCGCCATTTCGATCATTTTCGGCCTCAGCGCGGCGACATAGACAGGCGGTGGAGAGGTCAAGGGCATCTGGCGATATCCGCTACTTCTCAAGATCTCGAGTTCGAATTCGGATTTTTCGCCGCGGAGCATGGATTGCACCATCTGCAATGTCTCCTTGACGCGGGTGAGCGGGCGTTCGAACTGCAGGCCGTTCCAGCCTTCGACAATATTGTGGCTTGATGATCCAAGGCCCATGACAAAGCGGCCCGGCATGAGTTGCTCAAGTGCGTTGGCTGTTGCCGCAAGCACTGCTGGTGTGCGGGTATACACGGGAGTGGCCGCCACGCCAATGCGAATCTTGCTGGTGCGCTGTGAGAGGGCGGCGCAGAGGGTGAGGGAGTCTGGAGGCGACCCATCCGCGAACCAGGCGTCGGTGAAGCCCGCGCGTTCAGATGACGCGACAAAATCAATCGTGTGGGCGACCTGGGGGCCTGCGGGAAGGGTGATGGCGATTCGTTTTTCAGCAGTCATTCGATAGGCCTTGTGGTGATAGAGTGAGAATTGGCACACAAGATTAACAAGAACTCCGCCACCTATGACCGAAGTGCTTGATCACACACCGCTGACCGAAGTGCGAAGCGCGCACAGATTTGATGAGGCTGCGCTTGAAGCCTATATGCAAGCACACATTGAAGGCTTCCTCGGCCCCTTGAGTGTTCGGCAGTTTGAAGGCGGACAGAGCAATCCGACCTTTCTCTTGGAATCGCCAAGCGGACGCTACGTGCTGCGCAAGCAGCCCCCAGGAGAACTCTTGCCTTCCGCGCATCAGGTTGACCGTGAGTTTCGTGTCATGCAGGGACTCGGGCTTGTGGACGCACCGGTGCCGGACATGCTGAGTCTGTGCACCGAAAGGGCCGTGATCGGAACTGATTTCTATCTCATGAGCTGGGTGGAAGGCCGCGTCTTTTCTGAGCCCACCCTGCCGGGTCTCGAACCGGCCGAGCGACGCGAAATTTATCTTGACCTCGTGCGAGTGCTTGGCCAGATTCACAATGTGGATTACAAGGCGGTCGGGCTAGAGACCTTCGGACGTCCCGCCGACTACGTCGCGCGCCAAATCTCACGGTGGAGCAAGCAATACCGATTGGCGAAGACGGAGGAAGTCGAGTCCATGGAACGCTTGATGGAGTGGCTTGTGAGGCACATTCCGAGCGAAGACGCTGATGAAATGCTGAGCACCGTGGTACATGGCGATTTTCGAATCGGAAACACCATAGTGCATCCCACGGAGCCCCGCGTGATCGCTGTGCTGGATTGGGAACTATCGACGATCGGCAATCCGCTCGCGGATCTCAGCTACCTTTGTCAGCAGTATCACACCGAAGCGGACAGCGAGAACCCCATTGCGGGTGTGGGAGGCGAAGTATTGGGCATTCCGACCGAACAGGAGCTCATCGACGAATACTGCAAGGCGACCCGTCGGCCTGGGGTCGAACATTGGGGGTTCTATATTGTCTACAACATGTTCCGCTCAGCCTCGATTATCCAGGGCGTGTACAGGCGGGGCTTGGATGGCAACGCGAGCTCAGAAACGGCACGTGAGTATGCCGATGCCTGTCGGGCGCGCGCGGACTGCGCTTGGAACATGGTGGCGCAAATGACTCGCAGTTCTAATACCGGGGCAGGTGCCTGATCGCGCAGCATGCAACTCACGAGGCGTTACAGCATGATCTCCGCGACCAACTCCAAGGCCTCGGGTGAGTTGGCACCGATCATCATGGTGCCGACCTCGCCGCGCCTCGCAGCTTCAATCCACCGCGTTGCCCGTTCACGGATGCGCTCCTTTGGCCCCACAAGATGCACCGCATCCACCAGTTCATCCGGCACGGCGGCAATGGCTTGCTCGCGCCTTCCCGACAAGAAGTGGTCTTGAATGGCGACGGCCTCCGCTTCGAAGCCGAGCGCTTTTGCATAGTCGTTGTAGAAATTCTTGTCGCGAGCGCCCATGCCGCCAATATAGAGCGCGAGATTGGCCTTGATCGGCATCATGCATTTCTCGATGTCGTCTCCGACCGCAACCGTGACAAATGGCGCTAGGTCGAAGTCGGCGAGTGACTTGTCACCTGCCGCGGAAAACCCTTGATCAAGTGGTTCCTTGAACACGTCGAACTTTTCCGGGTCGTACCAAATGGGCAGGAAGCCATCACAGACCTCCGCCGCCGCGCAAACACCGCGCGGAGTAATACTTGCCGAATAGATGGGGATTTCCTGCGAACAGTGCAGCATGCTCTTGAGCGGTCGACCCAGTCCCGTCGCGGACTCGCCTGTAAAGGGC
>CAZNYE010000492.1:0-3776 GCA_964577185.1 uncultured Pseudomonadales bacterium
ATATCGATTGGCTCAACGCTGAAGGATTTGTCACCCTAGAAACAGATGCCGAGACGAGCCTGGCGGCTTGCGAGCGACAAGGTCTTGTCGAATTTGAAATCTTTGCCGGAGTTGATCTGGCAAGTACCACAAACAAGGGTGACCGCGTGCTTCCATGGCACAGGAACAACGCACTGCACAGCATCGCCTTTCCTTCCCTATTGGCTGTGTTTTCGATGTCTACACGGCTTCAGGACTCACCCGCAGAGGAGGTGTCAGACCTATGGAACCTGATTGCCCTGGAACTGCACCTTCCGAAATTCAATGTGCGGACCTATCGAAAATGGCTCAATAAGCTTCGCGAACGCAAGATGATTCAAGACACCGGTGCCGCCGCCATCGGCACGTCCGAGGAGGGCCGTCGCTTGAAACTACTTGCGAGATTGCTGTTTCCGACGCTTGAGCGCCATCTACTCATCCTAGAGACCGCTGTGCGTGCGCCGAGACCGCAGCCCTATACTCGCGACGGTCTCATTGCCGAGAGTCTGCGCCGCGGCGCCAATCTTTCCGAGGTGCTGTCCGAACCCCTTACGAGAGACTGTGCGCGCCTCGCGGTCTACTCACTGCTCGGCAATTCCGCACTGATCGAACAACCAGACGGCATTCGCTCTAGTAGTCACGCAGGTTCGTTAGTTTCCGCGATTTCTAGCTGTTTACCCCAGGAAACCACAGGCGCGCTGTGCCACACAGGGGAGAGGACAGAGGCGAGTGGGTGAACAAGGGGTGATCGGTGCGCGAAGGGGTATTCCGACTAGGCCGGGTCGGTCCTCATCCACTCATTGTCGGCTTGTAGGTAGGTTGGAAGCGCCATCCCAGGAGACTTTGCAGGAACTTCATGCATGAGTCCCAACACCGCTTCGGCGTTGGGTAGCAGCTCGGGGTAAGTCTCAAACCCAGCGCAATCAACCTCAAGACACCCATCTCCCACCAATCGAAGCAATTGCCCCTCGGCAACTTGAAACCGCACCTGTGAGGCACTGAAGCGTCGATCTTCGCTGATGCGCACAAGTGTCTGGCCCGACCAGTCGAAATCGGCCCTATACACCTCTCCCGGGCGAGCTTTCGCCAATACGCACATCGAGCAATCCGACGAGAGATCCCACGCCGCCTGAAGTGCAAGCGTCGCAAGACTCGAAACCGCATATACAGGGAGGTCGTATGCGAGGCTCCAAGCCTGTGCCGTCGCCGCGGCTAGACGCAGTCCAGTATAGGATCCTGGGCCGCAACCAAAGGCAATACCGGTGAGGTCTCCGCCCATCTTCCCCGCATGGGCGAGCACTTCCTCGATCATTGCCGGAAGTCGTTCTTGATGGCGACGAGGAATGACCTCATGACGGGAATAGAACTCATCTTCGAGTTTCAAACCCACCGAGCAGGCCAGGCTCGAAGTCTCTATGGCCAATACCGCGTCTTGCATGGATGTTAGAAAGCCCGGCAGTTCCTATTCTGGCGTCTGACCTCATCGGTGCAAATGCGCATGCATTTGAATCGACAGGAATTGCACCGAAGGCGCACTGCTTTGTGTGCCGACAGAGCGGTCAGACGCCAGGGTGAGAATTGCTACAACAGACCAAGATCCTTGCTGAAACAAATGGTCTTCCAGTCTACTATGCACAGCTACCGCATTTGAAGGAATCGGCTATTGCTTAGCGTCGCGGAAGCGCGTCAGAGGCTTTTAGGGGGAGTGAAGAGTCCGTCTCTAGTGGAGACAACCAAAGTCTCAGAAGCCCTGGGCAGAGTTCTGGCAGCAGATTTGAGGGCTCCCATGAGTCTGCCACCATTTGAGAACTCGGCCATGGATGGCTATGCGGTGCGCTGCAAAGATCCCGCGTTCAAAGGACCGCCTCCCTACCGGCTGCGCATTCTAGGCACAAGCTCCGCCGGGCACCCTTGGCGTGGTCAGCTTGAACGCGGGGCGGTTCGCATATTCACTGGCGCCGCCATGCCCCTGGGTGCCGACACGGTCATGCTTCAGGAAGATGCCCGACATGAAGGGAAATGGGTCGAATTTACCCAGAGGCCAGAGACTTATCGCCATGTTCGAGCCGTCGGTACAGACGTACTGGCGGGGGGCCACATAGTGACGCGGGGAACACGTCTGCGTGCTTTCGAGATAAGTTTGGCGGCCGCTTGTGGCATAGAGCAGGTTCAGGTCTTTCAACGACCCAGGATAGGCATTTTTGCAACCGGCGATGAGCTGCGCGAGCCGGGTGTGAGTTTGGACTACGGTCAGATCTACGAATCGAATCGTCTCATGCTCACCAGCCTCGCATCAGAATTACCGGTGGTGATTCAAAACCTCGGCATACTTCCCGACAATCAACCCAAGCTTCTTGATGCACTCGCCGCGGCCGCAAAAGAGAACGACATGCTTATCACGTCGGGAGGGGTGTCGGTTGGAGAATCGGATCATGTGCGCGATGTGGTGCATGAGCTTGGCGAAATCGACTTCTGGAAAGTTGCCATTAAGCCCGGCAAGCCCTTCGCCTCCGGCCGTATCGGCAATAGCATATTCATGGGACTGCCGGGCAACCCTGCCTCAGCCGCCATCACGTTTCTATTATTTGTCGCTCCAGCCATCCTTAGGCTTGCTGGAGGCAAGCCAGAATCGCCGCTTGAAATTGAAGCCAGGCTTGTGGCACCCGTCAAGCCGCCGCGCGGGCGCATAGAGTACCAACGAGGGCGCTACAGAAACGATGGCGGACATCTTTGGGTGGAACCTACCGGCAGCCAAGATTCGAACCGCATCGGTAGCTTCCGCGATGCCAATTGCCTGGTACGACTCGCACCTGCGGCGAGACGCCTTAGACGCGGAGCGAGAGTGGACATTTTGCCCTTTCACGGGCTTCTTTTTGGTGGCTAAGCTCCATGTGGAGCCAGAAGCCGCACCGCGTCTTCCACATCTTGCCGCACTACCTCCATGGAAGCATCGGCATTGATGCGCTGATAACGTGTCAATCCCTGTGATTGGGCATTCTCATAGTATTCAACGAGGGGGGTGGTCTGCTCTCGATACACCTCGAGACGCGCAAGCACCGTCTCTTCGTGGTCGTCTGGCCGGTGCACGAGGGGTTCGCCTGTGACATCATCCAAGCCGGGCATTCGCGGTGGGCGAAACTGTAGATGGTAAACCCGCCCAGATGCCGGATGTACTCGCCGCGCGGTAAGGCGCTCGACGATGAGTTCATCAGACATCACAAATTCCAGCACCAGGTCAATGCACACACCACCGTCGCGCAGCCCTTTCGCCTGGGCGATAGTCCTCGGCACACCGTCAAAAAGACACCCCCCGTCTGAAGTTTGCAGGAGTTCTAGCACCAGGCGAATAATGATCTCATCTGGAACCAAGTCACCTGCCGCCAGAATTGATTCAACACGCAGGCCAAGCTCGCTTTTCGCCGCGATTGCTTCGCGCAACATATCGCCTGTGGACAACTGTCGAAACCCGAAGGTCTCACACAGATACTGCGCCTGGGTGCCTTTTCCGGCCCCCGGTGGACCAAGCAAAATGATGTTCATGGGTGTTTCAACATAATTTGTGGACTGACGTGACCTCGGACGGATCTCGATCCTGCAACAAGGCGTCCTTTTCGCGAAGTCTGGCGCACAAGCTGGCGAGTATACTCTTCAGCTTGCGGGATTGCGCGTGAGATCCCTACTTATGAGCGGCCCCGGACCAATGTGCGGAGCGAGCGCCGCGCGCGCAAGTCGCAAGGCCGCGCGCCGAACATCCGTCT
>CAZNYE010000493.1:0-2374 GCA_964577185.1 uncultured Pseudomonadales bacterium
AAGAACAACTTCTGGCTGGACTGGCTGTACCGGTGCGCGGTGAAGCTTGAATGACGCCCGGCCGGGCGACCCCAATCCGGTTCGGCTGACGCTGGTGCTCCGGCGGGGCGGCGCTCCCTCCGGACCCGGAAAACGGGCTGAATCCGGCCGAAAACGGCGCCCGGAAACGCGCGCCGCACCCGCATGAGCCAGCTCATAAACTTAACAAGAGTGTCGGCAGAGGAAAAAACTCAATCTGGAGTCCTTAATAGGGAATCTGGGTAACTCTAGGCCGCAAGTGGGTGGAACTGAAGTGCTCACGCTTCGGCAGCAATCGCGGCAAGGCGGCGGGCTGGTCGTCAACCGCGTCGATCATGTGCATGTCGACGACGGCGCCCTGCCCGAGCTCCGACTGAAGTGATTTACCCCCTTCAGGATCACGTAGCGGTGGAATTACCCCTTCTCTTCACAATCATGTAGCGTTGGACAAGACTCCCGGACAAGACTCGGACAAGACTCCCAATTGACAACGCCCCTCACATCACTTACAAAGACACAATTACGGAGGCTGCGGGTCTTAAGATGTGATTTGCTGGCTTCTTGGTCAAATACTGCATCATCGGGAGAGGGTCCAATGAAACCACGCCAGCTTCGTTCAAGCACAGTCATTGCCTTGTTGCTCGTCTTGGTCTTCCCACCGGTCGTCGTGTTCGCCGAAGAAGAAGGGGAGCGTACGGGTCGACAAATCGAAGAAGTGATCGTCACTGCGGAACGACGGGAATCGACCGTACAAGACACGGCGATTTCCATCACTGCCTTCACGGATGAGTTTCTTGAAGACTTCGGGATTCGAAACCAGGAAGACCTTCAGAACTTCATTCCGGCGACGACCATTCAGCCATACGACTTGTCAATTCGAGGCATCGGACGGCTGTTCCGAGCGCTCGGGGGAGACCCCGGTGTGGCGACCTACGTCAATGGCACCTACTCGGAAGACTTCGGAATCGTCTCGACCGAAGGTGGACTCTATGACATAGAACGTATCGAAGTCCTACGCGGGCCACAGGGCACGCTCTATGGCAGAAACGGCATTGGCGGCGCGGTGAATTTCCATACGAGGAAACCGCATGGCGAGTTGGAAGGACACTTAAGAACAGTACTCGGTAGTTTTCAGACTCAGGATGTCTATGGAACACTAAACTTTCCTCTCATCAAGGACACACTCAACGCTCGCTTCAACGCCACGCGGCGCGACAGGAACGGCGTGATGAACGACCTCACACCAGGTAATCCCCACATCAACGACTGGGGTGACACCAACTATGCGCTCTCGGTGCAGTGGACACCCATGGACAACATCACCATGGACCTGCGGGTGAATGATCGCGACTACAAGCGAATGATGTCGGGTGCGCAGGGAGCGGGAGCAGTCCTGATAAGCGAAAACGGCGGCATGGGTGATGAGGTCACCGGCGGAGAACGGAACACCAGTGCCATGGTGCACGGCTTCCGTCCGGTGGATCCGACCGCGGGAACCTGCGATTCTCAGGTGCCAGCGATTGGTGTGCGCACGGTTCGCGGTGCGCCGAGCCCGAATTGTGTGATACGCGGGAGGGACGTGTTTGATTTCACTTGGAATGGGATCACACGGTATGGTCAGCGTTTGGTGCCGGGCATCGACCCTGCGGGGCTGAACTATAGTGCGGTCACTGGCGGCCCAGACTATGGCCAAGTGCAAACCCAGTTTGGGCGTCCCAACTATGCGTACAACTGGTACAGCCCCCTTGCGCCGCCGGAAGTGAATCAGAGCCTCGACGATGGGTTACTTGGCAATGGGGTCAGTGTGCCGAGCATCTCTGGCAGCGAATTGGTCACCAACACCAACGGCTACAACGATGAGTACTTTGACCACAATGCCGCCTACTTCAATGCCGAGTGGATTGTGGCCGACTGGTTGAGCGTCAAGTACATCGGCCAGTACACGGACTACTTCTATTCGCGCGTGACCGATGATGACCGCACCGGAAACTATTTCGATCAACAGTTTTATGCCGCACAGCAGAACGAGAATTATCAGCACGAACTGCAGTTCTTTATCGACATCGGGACGGATATCCAAATCACTTCTGGTGTCTTTTGGTTTGGAAACGACATACAGCAACAACTCGACTTTTACTCCCCGGAGGGCTGGTCCAGGTATACCGCACCGGCGAATTACGGTCCTCCCGGCACGCATGTTCAGCTAGCACTGGGTGCGCTCGCTTCAGGTATTAGCACAAACGCCGTGTTCACCGACCTGACCGGGGCGCTGGGGCAACTCGACACCTTTTCGGCGAGAGATTACTACCGTAGCGGCGGTGCGCCTGTTGGTATCGGCAATATCGTACCTATTCCG
>CAZNYE010000494.1:0-2378 GCA_964577185.1 uncultured Pseudomonadales bacterium
TATGAACTTGTTCTTCCCTTTTCGGATTCACGTGAACTCCTTGGAGAGATACTTCGTCATGGTCAGCATGTGCGGGTTCAATCGCCTGAATCTCTCGTGCTGGAAGTGCGGGAAGCCCTCTCATTGGCACTGCGGACCTACGAGGGGGTCTGATGGTGTCGCACCCTGCCCAATTGCGCCCCGTTCAGGGACCGCAGTCATGGGCAGCGGCGGCCTCATCACGTCATCACGCGCTTTCGAAAACTCATAGGCGTCAGGCTAGTACCAGACTACGCATGCTCACCAAGAATCACATTTTGACGCGGCTCCTCGCACTGCGGTCGCCGAAGAGTGGAGTGTCAGTCGTTGACATCCACTAATCGAAATTCCGTCACAGGCTTCCACGCCGAGCGCTGTCGTTGAATGACCTGCCAACTCGCACCATCCGGCCCGCGCACAAAGAAGCTCGGTTCGTCGAATTCGTTTGGCCGCACGGCACCCGGATTCAATCCGGCGGCGATAGCCAAGCGGTGCACCTGTTCAAGGCGCGGGGTCCACAAGGAGTGCAGCGTGATGCCTAGTTCCCCCGGCCGCTGCCGAGCGGACCGGTCATCGGCTGTGTGTAAACCTTCGAGCGAGAAAAACTTGAGCTTTCCGCTTACATCGTTGGGTGAAACGAAGCCTCGATACCAGTGGGAACGTCCCGGTGCCATCAGGAAAATCGCCTGTGGGCCCGCCTGCCAAGCGCCGTCGATGACCGGGTCGCCTTCGGGGACAAAGCCGAACACGGTCTCGTAGTAGTCGGTGACTTCGCTTAAATTCCCGGCCACGACAAAGTCGTGGTGGGTGAATTCGCTGGTGCCGAGCGGAGAGTGGTCGCCGATCAGCCCGTAGCCTGGAATGGTGTATCCGTAGCGCTGAAAAAAGACGTGGTTGAACCAAGTGCCGTAGACCGCCATCTCTCGAACTCCGACACGCCGATTGACGATACTCGGTGTGCCTTCGGTCGCGTTGTAGAGGTCGTCGTAGACGGGGCCCGCAAGCAACCAAGCCTGCCCCGCCCCGTCTCGAAGGTCGGCGAACACATCGGCAAGTCGGAAGATGTCCCGTGTGCGCATGACGGCCATCCGGGTGCCCACGGTTTCAGGAGGCGCAAACCCTATCCCGGGGCCGGTGGGCTGCTCCCATTCCATGACCCGAACCAAGCCATGTGCATCGACATCGCCGTTTTGCAGACGAAAGCTCCGCAGGGCGGAATCGACACCGTAGAGATCCTCCGCCTGTATGGCCGTCGCTTCCCTTGAAGCCACCTCGGCGAAACCGAACTGCGCAAAGTATTCGAGCGCCGGTGCCGCATCTGATACGCCAACCATGACTTCATAGACACCGCTGATTCCGGTGTCGAGACGCTCAGCCGCAATGCCTTGCAAAGCGCACAGCAGCCAGAATGCAAGCGGTAATGCTGTCATTCCCCGCATGTTTATTCCTCCGAATTCATTGCAAACGAGACTCACAACCAAGAATATCGCAGCAGCGGGCGATTGGAGCGACCTTGCTATACTTTCGCCCTTAAAGGGCACAGGGCGAACGGTTCTACAAGAGCGATGTCCGCGGACCCTTTGTCCAAAACGCCACATCCGCCTGGTCCCGCCGTGGCGTGGCTGGTTGTTTGTCGAGACATCGCCGATTCCTCAGACCTCCGTCGCCGGTATCTGGATCGGCATCTCGCTTATATCGAGTCGGTGATGGACCGAATCGCTGTTGCCGGCCCGCTGTCGGCCAGCGTGGGTGGGAGCTTATCCGGCAGTTGTTTCATTTACCACACGGATGACCGCGCCGTTGCCGAGACGCTGCTTCATGAAGACCCGTACTACAAAGCGGGACTTTACGAGTCAGTGGAGTTTCGCGCCTTTCGCCTGGCTGCCGGGGTTTGGATTGGTGGCGCGACTTGGTGACCGGACACCGTTCGCGGTTGCCCAAGCTGTTAAGGACGCGCCGCGCACCTACGCGCTTGACCGCATGCGCGATGTGATCTCGGACGAAGACCCCGCGCACAAGAGGTCACGTACCGCTCTCGGCTTTCCGCGAGCGTTGCAGGAAGGCCCGGCTCGCAAGTGTAAACGATGATCGGGTGGCGACATTGGCTACATAGAGCGCGCTGAAGAACTCGGTTACACGCACGCTTGGGTGGCGGACTCACACATGCTGTGGTCCGATTGTTACGCGACCCTCGCATTAGCGGCGACCCGTACTTCGCACATGAAGATAGGAACGGGCGTGGCGGTGTCGGGCACGCGACCCGCTCCGGTCACCGCCGCCGCCATCGCAACCATCAATGCGCTTGCGCCGGGGCGCACCTTCCTCGGCATCGGCACCGGCAACACAGCGATGCGTGTCAT